>DAIUFO010000068.1:3767-13761 GCA_036844545.1 Chloroflexota bacterium | reverse complement strand
GGGGTGAACGAGGTGTAGCCAATCGTCATCTTGTCCCTTGCACCTGAAACCTGCGCGGACGCCGCGGCGTTCCCGCTGGCCGCCGCGGGTTTGGAGGCCGCGACTGCCGCCGATGCGCTCGTGCTTGCCGCCGCCGACGCCGGCTTAACCGCCGCGCTGCCGGGGCTGGCCGCCGCCTGGCTGGCCGGCGCCGCCTGGCTCGCCGGAGCCGAGGGAGCTGCACCCCCGCAGGCCGCCAGAAGAATCGTCAACCCTAGTGCCGTGGAAACCGCTGCTCGCATTCGCATGTTCCTCCTCAGACCCGCGGCTTCCAGCCGCTGGCTTTCAACTCCGCGTAGACCTCTTTGGCCAAGCTGTAGTCGTACATCTGGGCAACTGTTGGGATCTGGCTCTTCTGCATGTCCAGGACCTGGGCGCTCACCTCGGCGTTGAACTGCTGAGCCTCGGCCGAGAGCGTGCCGTCGGCGGTGTACAACGGCAGGCTGGAATCATAGTCCTCGGCGTTCGCTTCGCGCGGCCGCTTGTTGACCTTGGTCAGGATGTCAATCGACTGGTCCCGGAACGCCTTGAAGTATTCGCGGCCTTTCACTGTGGCGGTGACGAACCGCTTGGCCTGGTCGCGGCTGCTCTTCAGCTTGTCGTTCGTCGTGGCAACGCCCATGTACAGCATCGACACGTCCTTCTGCAGGTCCGCGATGAATACGCCCTTGTGGACGGCATCACCCAGCTCAGCTAAATCGGCGGTCGTGAGCAGCGAGGCTCCGACGCTGCCGCCCTTGAACGCCGCCAGCAGCACGCTTCCCGTGCCCAGCGGCGTGTAGCTCACCGTGTTCGGATCGATGCCGTTCTTGAGCAGCTCGATGCGCACGGCGATCTCGAAGGTGTCCCCACGCGACTGCACCGCGATGGACTTGCCCTTCAAGTCCGCCAGCGTCTTGATCGCCGGAGTGGTCGACCATAGCTGGTACTGCGGCTTGTCGGCATTGGTGAACACCACCTTGAGAGGGGCGCCTTTAAGGATCGCGCTGAACGCCGACGCCGCCGAGGTGCTGTAGTCCAGCTTGTTGGACATCAGCGCCGGGGTTGCCACGCCGCCACCGGCCATCGTCATTTGGATCTTCAGGCCCTGCTCCACGTCGTAGCCCTTGTCCATGGCGATGAACCAGGGGTCGTACACGGCCGCCTGCGCGGCAAAGGCGACGTTGATCGGCGTGAGCCCCGAAGGCACCGGGCTGCTTGCCGCCGGCGCGGCCGAGGTGGCGGATTGAGCAGCCGGTTTGCCCGCTGGCGCTGAAGCCGGCGCAGGCGTTGAGGGCGACGGCGCCGCCGTCCCTCCGCAAGCGGCCAGCACGGTCGCTAGCCCGAGTGCCGCCACGCACAGCTTCCCTCGCCCGCCGCTTTCGCCGTCCGCGTAGGACCGGGAGAGGGTCAGGATGAGGGAACCCTGAGGTGTCGTGGTGGTCACGATCGTCCCTAGTGAGCGCCGGCTGGCGCCAGCTTCCAGTCGGCTTCCTTCAGCACCTTGGCCGATGTCTCGAAGTGGCTGTCGTAGACATGCTTGGTCAGGTCTGCCGCCACCCGCCAGCGAACGGAGGTGTAGAAGTTGAGCCGCAGGAAGCTCTCGTCCTGGGGCGGGTCGGTCATGACGCTGTGAGCGATGCCCAGCGGGATCACCGTCACCTCTCCCGGCTGCACGTCCACGTTCTCCAGCTCCGAGAGGTCGACCGCTTTGCCGCGGAACTGGATGCGCGCCTCCTCGGTGCGTAGGGCGCGATGGAAGGCGAACTGCTCGCCGCGGATGTTGTAGGTCCGGATGCGCAGCGTGTCGCACTCGAACAGGTACTGCGTCGCGTCCTCACCCTTGCCGACGATGCCGGTGAAGTGGTCGAAGGCGCGCAGCTTCTTGGGGCCGCCGAGGGAGCCGCGCGGCTTGGACACGCCCACCAGGTCCTTGTAGTCGCGCTCGATGACCGTGTAGTCCTCAGGGCCATCGTCCCAAAAGTGCATCTTCTCCTGCACCTTGCCGGTCGTGGGCTTGTCGCTGCCCGGCGGCAGCTGCCAGTTCGGCCCGCCCACCCGGCGTACCTCAAACTCGGTGTGGCTGGTGTACTGGTCCTCGCTCATCACGTGGTCGATGGGCTCGTGAGTCAGGCAGAAGTAACGTAGGCTGTCCGCCGTGCCGATGGACCGGTGCGAGATGCCGCCGGGCACCAGCAGCAGCTCGCCGGGGCCCACCTCGAACACGCCGAACTCAGTCTCCACCGTCGAGCGGCCGCAGTACTGGAAGTAGATTGTGTCGCAGTCGACATAACGGTGGAACGCAGCCTGGACCCCGCAGACGCTCTCCACGCCAATGCGGTGGTGGTCATTCTCCAGGACCACGAGGCTCTGGTTGGGCTCGGCCAACAAATCGAACGGCCGAAAGCGCGGGATGTAGTGGCTGCTTTTGCCGATGGCCATCAGGCCGGCCTTCTTGCGCACGGACCAGGCCTCCAGGCCGGGCCGCGGGAAGTCGCGAGATGTGGTCATGAACTCGCCGATTTCGCGCTGTTTGTAGACCTCGGCCAGAGCTTCGCTTGCAGACATGTTTGACCTCCGCTGGAGAAAAGTACCTTACGTTAGCATGGGCCGACATGAACAAGCTTTGGATCCTGACGTTAGCGGTAGCGCTGGCCGGCTGCGGCGCGGCGGCGACCGCCTCGCCGCCCAGCGCTACATCGCAGCCGCGGAAGGCGCTCGAGAAGATGAAGGTGTCCTATCCAACCTTCTCGGCGAGCGTGGCGCCGCTGCTCATCGCCATCGATAAGGGCTACTACGCGGCCGAGGGACTGGAGCTCGAGATGGTCAAAGCCGGCGGCGGCGCCTCCACGCCGGCACTGATCGCCGGAGAGGTGCCGTATACCACCTCTTCCGGATCGGCTATCAGCGCCATCATCGGCGGCGCGCCGCTCAAGGTAATCTACACCACTGAGGACCGCCCTGGCTACGAGCTGTGGACCGTCTCGCCCGACGTCAACTCAGTGAACGACATCAAAGGCAAGGCCGTTGCCATCCAAACGCGAGGCGACACCAACGAGATCGCCATGAGCATCTTCCTCAAGAACCATGGCCTGCCCCTCAATGCCGTCAGCTACCTTGCCTCCGGCGCGGAGGAGAACAAGCTGGCCGCCATGCAGTCCGGCTCGGTGCCCCTGGCGGTCATTGGCGCCACGACCGCCCATCAGTACAAGACCTCCGGCGGCAAAGGCAAGCTGCTGGCCGACTTCAAGAAGGAAGTCCAGATGGTCTACACCGGGCTGGCCACCAGCGACAAAGAGCTCCAACAGAACCGCGATCGAACCAAGCGCTTCCTGCGCGCCACCATCAAGGGCCGCGAGTACTTCAAGGCCTTCAAGCCGGAGACGCTGCAAATCCTGGGCAAGTACAACCACCTGCCCGAAGCCGCCAACGAGATTGACTACGACGACGACATCCCGGCCCTGACGCCTGACGGCTCCGTCCCAGTGGACGTCCAGCAGGCCGACACCGCCGTTCGCGCCCAAATCGTGAACGTCCAGCCCCCGCCCGTGTCCAAGATCTACGACTACACAGTACTTGCCGAAGTCAACCAAGAGCTCAAAACCAGCGGCTGGAAGCCACAGAAGTGATCCAAATGATCCAACTCTCCCCTCGCCCGCCGCGGCGGGAGAGGGCGAGGGTGAGGGAACTCCTGGCGCGGCGTCTAAGACCGACCTGCTTGCTCGGCGTCCTGCTGGCAGCACTGGCGGCCTGCGGCTCTCCTCCCCAGGCAAGTGCCCCGCTGGACAAGTTCAAGCTCTCGCTCAGCAGCTACGCCGCCGTCTATGCCCCCTTCCTGGTGGCCATCGATAAGGGCTACTTCGCGGCACAGGGGCTCGACGTCGAGATCGTGCTCGCCGGCGGCGGGCTGGCCGTGCCGGCGCTGCTGTCGGGAGAGATTCCGTACACGGCCTCGGCCGCCTCGTCGATGGGCGCCATCATCAAGGGCGCGCCCCTCAAGGTCATCTACACCAACGCCGACCGCTCCGTCCAGCAGCTCTGGGCGGCGCCGGAGATCAAAACGCTGGATGACCTCAAGGGCAAGACCGTCGGCGTCAGCAACCGCGGCGACTCCAACGAGCTGACCGTGCGCATGCTGCTGGAGCAGTAGCACGTCGACCAATCAACCATCAGCTACACCGCGCTGGGAGGTTCGGGCAACGCTGTGGCCGCGCTGGTCTCCGGCGCCGTGCCGGCGGCGGTCGTGGGCGGCGGGTTCGTGACTCAGATGCAGAAGTCCGGCTTCAAAGGCGGGATGCTGTACGACCTGAGCAAGGTCCAGCTGCTGTATAACGGCCTGGCCACGACCGACAAGGAGCTGCAGGACCATCGCGACCGCGCCAAGCGGCTGCTGTACGCCGTCATGCAGGGCCGCGACTACTTCCGGGCTTTCAAGGACCAGACCATCCAGATCCTTGCCCGCTACGCCAAGCAAGCGCCCGAGGACATGGTTCAGGATTACGACACCAGCCTCGCCGCCATGACCGAGGACGGCACCATGCCTGTCGAGGCTCAAAAGCAGGACACGCTGGTCCGCGCCGCCATCCTCCAGATGCCCGCGAGCGAAGTCCCGCCCGTGGAGCGCATCTACGACTACTCCCTGGTCAAGCAGGCCTATCAAGAGCTGAAAGCCAGCGGCTGGAAACCGTCCAAGTAGGCATCGTGTATTCTGCCCACACTATGGCCACTGCTGTTCCCGTTTCCTCAACCGCGTCCATCCAAGGCCTCGAGGCCAAGTTCATCGACGTCCACGGCATCCGCACCCGCTACTACGACGCCGGCCAGGGCGAGCCGATGGTCCTGTGCCACGGCCATGGCTGGGACGGCAGCGCCAGCGCCAACGCCTGGACGCTGAACATCGCCGGCCTCAGCAAGCACTTCCGCGTGCTGGCCGCGGACAAGCTCGGCAGCGGCATGACCGACAACCCCAAGACCGACGATGGCTTCACCATCGAGAACCAGGTGGCGCACATGTGGGGCTTGGTCGAAGCCCTCGGGCTGGACAAGGTCCATATGGTCGGCCAGTCCCGCGGCGGCTACCTGGCCGGCCGCATCACGCTGGAGCACCAGGACCGGGTGAAGACGCTGGTGGTCGTCGACAGCATGACCCTGGCGCCATTGGTGGGCGATCCGCATCGCCGCGATAAATTGTTGGAAGGCGCCCCGACCGACGTCCGGGAAGAGCTGCTGTTCCGCTGGGGCAAGCTGTCCTACCAGCCCGAGCACCTCACGCCCGAGTACATCGATACCGCCGTCTGGCTGGAGGCTCAGCCCAAAGCGCAAGAGACCAAGCGCCGCTGGAGAAACGGCGGCATGGAGCTGTTCAATCGCAGCCTGGCCGCCCAGAAGGAGGAGACGCTGCGCTGGCTGGCTGAGGGCCGGCTGCAACTGCCGACCCTGATCTTGTGGGGTCGCAAGGACCCTTCGGCCATCCTGGAATGCGGCCAGAAGCTGTACGACCTGATCGCCGATCACAATCCCCGTGCCCACATGTACATCCTGAGCGACGCTGGGCATTTCAACTTCCGCGAGTACCCGGACCAGTTCAACCGCATCGTCACGAGCTTCGTGACCAGCTGGTAAGGACCGGCGCCGGCCGTCTCGAATGATTGAGCTCCAGCACATCTGGCATCGCTTCGGCGGCTCCGGCCCCCGTACGGAGCCGCTTGCTGTCCTGGATGGGGTGAGCCTCACCATTCAGGACGGCAGCTTCGTGTCCTTCCTCGGCCCCAGCGGCTGCGGCAAGACGACCCTGCTGCGCATCGTGGACGGCCTCATCCACCCCACACGCGGTCAGGTCATGGTCGACGGCCAGCCGGTCAACGGTCCGTCGAAGGACCGGGCCATGGTCTTCCAGGAATTCAACCTCTTGCCGTGGCGGACGGCGCAGAAGAACGCTGAGTTCGGTCTGGAGCTTCAGGGCGTTGGAGCCCAGGCGCGGAGCGCTTCGGCTGCTCAGGCGCTGGACGCCACCGGCCTGGAAGGCTTCGGGCAGCACTTTCCCCACCACCTCTCGGGCGGCATGAAGCAGCGCGTCGGACTGGCCCGCGCGCTGTGCACCGCCCCCAAGTACCTGCTGATGGACGAGCCCTTCGGTGCGCTCGACCCGCAAATCCGTGAGCTGATGCAGATCGAGCTGATGCGCCTGTGGGAGGAGGACCGCAAGACGGTCATCTTCGTCACTCACAGCGTCGACGAAGCCATCTTCCTGTCAGACCAGATCGTGATGTTCAGTGCCCGCCCCGGCAGGATCCTGGAAACGATCGACGTGAACCTGCCGCGCCCGCGCGGGACCAACGAGGAACAGGTCAAGGCCAGCAAGGCATTCCTCGACTACCGCCAGCACATCTGGCACGCCCTCAAGCAGCAGCTCGGGCATGGCAGCTAGCCTCCCCTCTCCCGCCGCCGCGGGAGAGGGCCAGGGTGAGGGAACCCTAGGCCTTTCGCCGCCCACCTGGCTCGGTCCAGAGGAACAAGCCGGGAAAGCCTTCTGGCGCGATCACCGCACCGGCTTTACCCGCACGCTGGTGGTCGTGGTGGTGCTGGGCGCTTGGGAGGGCCTCGTCCGCTCCGGAACCATCAGCCCGCTGTTCCTCAGCAGCCCGCTGACCGTCGCCGGCTGGCTCGCGCGCGGCGTCGCCACCGGCAGCATCTGGCCGCACATCCTGGTCAGCGCTCAGGAGGCGGCCATCGGCTTCGCCCTGGCGGTGCTCGCCGGCATCCCGCTCGGCATCGCCATGGGCCGCGTCCAGTTCGTGCGCGACACCTTCGAGCCATTTGTGATGGCCCTCTACGCCTCGCCCAGCGTGGCCTTCCTGCCGCTGCTGATCATCTGGCTGGGCATTGGCTTGTGGTCTAAAGTCGTGCTCATCTTCCTGGGCGGGGTGTTCGCGGTGATCATCAATACCGAGGCCGGCGTGGCCCACATCGACCCACGGTTGGTGGAGACGGCCCGCGCCTTCACCGCCAGCAACCGGCAGGTGCTGATCAAGGTCGTGATCCCGGCCGCCATCCCGTTCATTCTGGCGGGCCTGCGGCAGGCCGTCGGCCGCGTTCTGATCATGGTCGTTGTGGCCGAGCTGTACGCCGCCACGGCCGGGCTCGGCTACCTCATCTTCCAGGGCGGAGCCATGTACGACACCACCCAGGTCTTCGCCGGGGTCACGCTGCTGGCCGGCTCGGGCATCGCTCTGAACCAGGCCCTGCGCCTGCTGGAGCAGCGGGTCGCACCCTGGCTGCAAACGCGGGACATCTGAAAGAACGGGAAGGGGTTAGATGGCATACAAAGTCGACATTCCGCGGCTCTCTTTGGAGGAGCGCGATCGGCGCTGGGCCCGCGTGCGCAAGGCCATGGCCGAGCGCGGCCTGGCCTGCATCGTGTCGCCGCCCAACACCGGCCACTGGGAGCTGTTCCAGGCCGACACCCGCTACCTCAGCAGCATCGGCGGCAACTGCTCCGAGACAGCCTGCGTGTTCCCTCTCGAGAGCGAGGTCATGGCTGTGGTCCTGAACCGGCCGGAGTTCTGGGCCGGCGCACAGGATTGGGTGACGGACATGCGCACGCCCAAGCACCACATGTGGTCCAGCCCCATGGTCGACCGCCTGCGCGAGCTGAAGCTGGAGGGCGAGCGCATCGGCGTCGTTGGGCTGGGCGGCGGCGTCCGAACGCCCGAAGGCACGATCTCCTGGGGCCTCTACGAGAAGCTGCGCGAGGCGCTTCCGAAGGCCACCTTCGAGGACGTGACGGTGATGATGGGCAACCTGCGCTCCGTCAAGAGCGCCGAGGAGCTGGCCTGCATGGAGCGCTCGACCGAGATCGTCGAGCACGGCCTCGAGGTCATGACGGAAGTGGCCCGCCCGGGAGTGCCTGACTTCGAGGTCTATGCCAACGTCTACGGCGCGATGATGAAAGCCGGCAGCGAGGTGCCGACCATGGTGCTGTGGGGCTCCGGACCCGGCGAGCCGCATGACGCCTTCCTGCCTACCCGACGCCGCCTCGAGCGCGGCGACCGGATCGACAACGAGATCGAAGCCAAGTACCTGGGTTACCAGAGCCAGCGCGTCCAGCCCGCCATCCTGGGCGAAGCGCCGGCCGCGCTGTTGAACGCCATGGACAAGCACCGCTTGGTGTTCGAGGCGGCGCGAGCTCAGCTCAAGCCCGGTGTCGCTTTCGGCGAGGTGGCCGAGCTCATCGATCGGATCTCAGAGGAGCAGGGCTGCCAGGTTCGGCTGACGATGCACGGCCGGGGGCTGGGCGAGGATCGCCCGCTGCTGGTCGGCGGCGACATGACCGCGGAGACCGCCAGCTTTGTCCTGCAGGAGGGCAACACCTTCATCATGAAACCGCGCCTGCGCGCCCCCGATGGAACCGCCATTACCTGGGGCGATATCGTGGCCGTGACTCCTTCGGGCGGCCGCCGCCTAGGCAAAGGCACCCACGACATCCTGGTAATTCCCTGCTGACCACCTTGTCATTCAGAGCGAAGCGAAGAATCCGTGACCCCAGGCTGCAGATTCTTCGCCTACGGCTCTGAATGACAAAAGACAAGAAAGGAGACCAACGCCAATGGCCAAAATCCAAACCTTCGATCACTGCGGCTTTGTCGTCGAGGACATCCCTCGTGCCCACAAGTTCTACGGCCAGCTGTTCGGCGCCAAGCCGCTGTGGATCGCCAACCTCAACACCCACACTGCCTACAGCGGCTGGCCCATCATCTCCTTCGTCGAGCTCGGCGCCCACCGTTTCGAGCTGTGCCTGGCCATGTTCCCGCTGCCCGCCACCGAGCCCGAGTACACGCTGCCGCGCATCGGCTTCGTACTGCCAGGCGGGGCGCTGGGGATGGTCGAGCGGAAGCTCCGGGAGCTCGACATCCCCTATCGCCAGCTCGAGCATGGCGGCGATCTGCCGATCGAGAGGACCATCCAATTGCGCGACCCCGACGGCAACGTGCTGGACCTGACCATCTGGCGCGGTCAGGGCAACGGAGCCCAGCCCGCGGACGACGGCATCATCCCGCTCACCGACCTCAGCCACATCGGCCTCGAGGTGACCGACCTCGAAGCAGCCGATCGGTTCTACACTGAAGTCTTCGGCATGGACCTGCTCCGGCACGAGGCGGACGAGCTCGTCCTGAAGAACGCCACAGGCCAGCTGCTGTTCCTGGCCAAAGTGGAGCGGCTGTCGCCGCGCTCCCGCTTCTGTGGACCGGATCGGAGCACCGCGCCCGAGCCGGGCGGTCCGGAGCGCTACCGCGGCGCCCATCTGGCGGTCACGGTCGCCTCGTCCGAGGACTACGACGAGATGTACGCGGCGCTCCAAGCCTGGGGCGTGAAGTCAGACGGCGACATACGCGCCGGCCGTCGTCCTTCCGGCGAGAAGAGCGACTACTTCTACGACCCCGCCGGCAACCGCATCCAGCTCGTCTGCTTCGCCAAGCAGCCACTCCCTCGCCCGCCGCGGCGGGAGAGGGTCGGGGGGAGGGAACCCTGAGCCTGCCGTCTGCTGCGAGTCAGCGTCAGTCCAGCGTCCGTCCCGCTTTCTAGACAGTGCCGCTGTTGCTCAGGACCTCGGAGGTCGAGCCGCTGCTCGATCTGCCGCAGTCCATGGCCATCCTGGAACGGGCCTACCGCCATCAGGCGGACGGCAAGCTCGACGAGTCGCCGCCTCTGCGGCTCATGGGCCGCAAGATTCGGCTCGTGGCCGGCGGCCTGCCGGTCGACGACCGCGTGGGCATCCGGCTCAGCGTTGGCCCTGGCGGCGGCGAGGGCGCGCTGGCGCTGCTGTACGCCAGCTCGGGCAAGCTCCTTGCCGTCATGGGCTATCCCTTCAGCGAGCTGCGCCTCAGCGCCACCCTGGCGCTGGCCATCGAGCGCCTTGCGCCGCCCGGCGCCCGCCGCCGTCGTCAAGGCACTCGAGCACACCAAGGGCCTGACAGTG
>DAIUFO010000068.1:0-3757 GCA_036844545.1 Chloroflexota bacterium | reverse complement strand
CGGCGCCCGCCGCGCCGGCCTCATCGGCAGCGGCCGCCTCGCACCGCAAGCCCTCCGCGCCGCCGCGGCCGTGCGGCCCATTGCGTCGGTCGCCGTCTACAGCCCCACGCCCGAGCACCGCGAGGCGTTTGCCGCGCGCGAAGCCGCGCAGCTCGGGATCGAGGTCGAGCCGGTCCCCAGCCCGGAGCAAGCCATCGAGGACGCCCCGATCGTCCTCGTCAGCACCAACTCCCCGGCTCCGACGCTGCTCGGCCGCTGGCTATCCTCGGAGCAATCGGTCTTCGGCTGCGGCCGCCCCAACGAGTTCGACGACGAGGTCTACCTCCGCGCCGGTCTCATCGTCGTTTCCAGCAAGCTCCACGAGCAGGGCTATTACGACACCCAGCTCGACCGCCCGCTCATCCGTCTGACAAACGACGGCGCCCTCACCTGGCAAGAGGTAGCCGAGCTGGGCCAGCTCGTTGCTGGCCAAGTGCGTCCGAACGGCATGCCGGTCTTCCGCGAGTCCCAGGGCGGCTGCAGCGACGTGGCTCTGGCCTCCTGGGCCTACCAGCAAGCCCTCGAGCGCGGCCTCGGCCGCGACATCGGTTTCGAATAGCTTCCGCACAGCCCCGAGCCGAGAAGGGCGCTTAGTACAATGCGGCCCACGGGCTGAACGCCTGAGGAGGTGGCTTTGAAAGACCTGCTGATTATCGATGCCGACGGGCATCTGTCCGAGCCGGACGGCGACATCAGGCAGCGGATGCACGAGACGCATCGCGCCTTCAACCCGGCTCCCGTGGCCGGCTCGGAGTGCTGGGATCGTTACCTCGGCGGCACGGTCGGAAAGGACAACTACGACCCTCACGTCCAGTTGACAGACATGGACGTCGAAGGCATCGACGTGCAGGTGATTTTCCCCAGCGGCTTATCCCTCAGCTCCTGGAAGAATGGAGGCGCGGCCACCGACCGAGCGCGGGCATACAACGACTGGCTGGCCGAGTTCTGCAGCGTCAACCCCAAGCGCCTGAAAGGCGTGGCCCAGCTGGCGCTGCAGGACGTCAGCGCCGCCATCAAGGAGGCTCGCCGCGCCGCGGAGGAGCTCGGCCACGTGGCGCTGATGATGCCGACCAACGTCCTCGACCAGGACATCGGCGACCGCCAGTTCTGGCCTTTCTACGAGGAGGTCGAGCGCTTGGGCATCACCCTGGCCGTCCACGGCGGCATCAACTCGTCAGAGCGCATGTTCGGCCGTTTCAACCGCAGCTTCATCGCCGTGCACACTGTGGCCTTCCCGTTCGAGTGCATGACCGCCATGGTCGGCCTGATCTACGCCGGCGTGCCGGAGACGTTCCCCAAGCTCAAGATAGCCATCCTCGAAGGCTCGGTTGGCTGGGTGCCGTTCCTGATGGACCGCATGGACGAGGAGTGGGAGATCAGGGGCGCGCGCGAGGCGCCGCTGCTCAAGCGCAAGCCCAGCGAGTACATGGCCAGCGGCCAGTTCTGGTACGGCTTCGAGATTGAGGAATCCAGCATCCCCTTTGTCATTCAGCGCATTGAGGCCGACAAGCTGCTGTACGCCTCCGATTACCCACACTGGGACAGCTCCTGGCCCAACACCGTCAAGACCTTCCTCGGCCGCGAGGACATTTCCGACGCCGACAAGCGCCAGATCCTGGGCGATAACCCCCAGCGCCTGTACGGCTTCGCCGCCGAGATCGCGCCGAGCCCCGCACCGGTAGGCGTCTAGTGCCTCCACTACTCCCTCGCCCGCCGCGGCGGGCGAGGGCTGGGGTGAGGGAACCCGGCGCCTGCATCTCAGCCGCGCTGCTAGGCATGGGCCTGTTCACTCTTGCCGCCTGCGGCGCAGCCTCCGCGCCAGCATCGTCACCTTCCAGCGCGGCCCCACCCGCATCCACGGCCGCCAGCACGCTAGCCAGCGCCGCTGCGCCAGCGTCCAGCGACGCCGCCAAGCCGGCGGCGGGTGCGTCCGCCGCGGCGCCGGCCAGTAGCGCCGCCGCAGCCATCCTGTTCGCCTACCCCGGCATAAACATGGGCGACGTTCAGGCCTGGGTGGCTACCGACGGCCACATCTGGGAGAAACACAACCTGAACGTCGACGTTCGCAACATCAACAGCAGCGCGGGCACCGTGGCGGCGATGATCTCCAGCCAGGCGCAGTTCATTCAGGTCGGCGGCTCGGATGCCGTCAGCGCCAAGGTTGCCGGCGCCGATGTGGTCGTGCTGGCGGTGCCCATTCCCACCTATTCCTACGTCCTCGAGGTGCCAGCCTCCATCAAGACCCCCAACGACCTCAAGGGCAAGAAGCTGGCGGTCGACAGCTTTGGCTCGCCGCCTGACGTCGCCATCCGCGTGGCCTTGCGGATGGATGGCATCGATCCCGACAAGGACGTGAGCATTGTGGCCGTGGGTGATGTGCCCACGCGGACCGCCGCCCTGATGGGCGGCGCTGTGCAGGGCACGATGCTCAACCCTCCCTACACGTTGGACGTCGAGAGCAAAGGCTACCATCCGGTGATCGACCTGGCCGCGCTCAAGCTGCCTTACGTGAATGCCTCGCCTATGACCTTGCGCTCCTACATGACCGCCCATCACGATGTCGTCCAGAACTTCATCGACGCCTTCATCGAAGCCAACAACCGCGTCCGCCACGACAAGGCGTTCACCGAGAAGGTCATGAGTAAGTACCTGAAGCTCAACGATCAGAAGGCGATCGACGCGACCTACGACTACTACACGACAAAGATCTTTCCCGCCGTTCCCACGCCCAAACCCGAGCTGTTCAAGGATGTCATCGAGCAGCTCGCCACGCAGAACAAAGCCGTTGCGGGCTTTGACGCCAACACCATCATCGACGGCTCGTTCCTGCAAAGCGCCGTCGATCGCGGCCTCATCCAAAACTGATTCGGGAGACGAAGCATGCGCGCTATTGACGCCGACGCCCACATCGACGAGAACGAACAAACCTGGGAGTACATGGACGAAGCCGAGAGGCAGTTCAAGCCGATCGGCTTCACCCTGGCCGATTCCGAGCCGGCCGGCCCTTCCGACGGGCGCCGGCACAACGTCTGGCTCATCAGCGGCAACGCCCGCCTGCGCCGCTTCCGCGGCGACAAAGCCAGCGGCACGACGCGAGAGACGCGCGAGCTGCTGGACGTCGAGGCTCGGCTGCGACACATGGACCAGCTCGGCATCGAGGTCCAGGCGCTGTACCCCACGACATTTCTGCACACGGTCACCGGCCGGCCCGAGGCAGAGCTGGCCCTGTGCAAGACCTATAACCGCTGGCTGGCCGAACGGACGGCCGGGTCTCACGGCCGTTTGCGCTGGGTGGCCCTGGCGCCGGTGCTGACCATGGACGAAGTACCGGCCATCCTGCGCTTCGCCAAGGACCATGGCGCGTGCGGCGTAATGAAGAAGGGTGTGGAGTGCGGCAACCGCGCCGCCAGCGACCCCTACTTCTATCCCCTCTATGACGAAGCTAACGAGCTCGACCTGCCCATTTGCGTCCACCAGGGCACGGGCGATCCGGAACAGTCGAACACCACCGATTTCGCCCGCATGGCCGTGCTGAACGTGCTGTCCGCCTTCAGCTCCTTAGCTGCGGCGCACGTCCCGGATATGTTCCCCCAGCTGCGGTTCGGCTTCATCGAGGCCGGCGCGTCCTGGATCCCCACCTCATCAAGGATCTCGGCATGCGCGGCAAGGCGGCCAAGGCGCCCTACGATTTCAAGACCGAGTTCCTGGCCCACAACCG
>DAIUFO010000067.1:0-13843 GCA_036844545.1 Chloroflexota bacterium | reverse complement strand
GAATCCCGAGACCGGCGGCGGCTGCGAGGACCCGCGGGTGACCTATGTCGAGCCACTCGGCGCGTACCTCATGACCTACACGGCCTTTGGGCCACAGGGGCCGCGGATCGCGCTGGCGGTGTCGCGCGACCTGATGCGCTGGGAGCGGCTGGGACCCGTGCGCTTCGGCGAGACCGCCCCGGTGAACTTCAACAACATCTCTAACAAGGACGCTGTGCTGTTCCCAACGCTCATCCCCGATCCGGACGGGGTGCCGTCGCTCGGTCTCATTCACCGGCCACTGTTCCCCGGCAGCCAGCCGCACGAGCTCATCGCCGACCTGGAGCAAAAGCGGCAGGCGAATCAAACGGAGGAAACGCCCTCAACTCGCAGCCGGCGGCTGCACCACGAGAGCTTGTGGATCTCGTACTGCCAGCGGCCGACCACGCCCGAGGACGTGTGCGATCTGCACGCGCACCATCGACTGATGTCGCCGCGCGCCTCCTGGGAGCGGATCAAAGTGGGCGCCGGCGCGCCGCCGCTCATGACCCGTCACGGCTGGCTGCTTATCTACCACGGCGTGAGTGGCCACCTGGACGACAGCCACCAGCGCCTGCGCTACTCGGCCGGCGCGCTGGTACTCGATCGGCGCCATCCGGACGAGATCGTCTACCGCTCACGGCGGCCTACGCTGTCGCCAGACAAGAACGAGCGCGAGGGGGTGGTGCCAAACGTGGTCTTCCCCACCGGCATCGACCAGCGCACAGACATCGGCCGGCCCGAGCGCGTCGACGTGTACTACGGCATGGCCGACGATCGCATCGGCGTGGCTTCGCTGAGCATCCCGGCTCGCCTTGCGAAGATGGCGGAGCACCCCGAAGCCCGCCGCGACGCCGCCTGATTGGGCCGAAACCTTGGCTTCCTAGGAAGCGGCGGAGAGGTCCTTAGCCGGTCGTCGAACATAACCGAGTAGCCGCGCGGCGGGTTGGATAGGATCTCCCACCAGTGCACCGCCCGCAGCTCCAGAGGTGCTGAGGGTTGACGCGCCTCACCAGCCGCCCGCCTTGAACAATTGCTGCCCCGACGGGCATAATCTTGGATGATGCAGCTCACCTCTGATGAAATCAACCACCTGTCGCCGCGGGAACGCTTGAGCCTAATCGAGCAGCTTTGGGACAGCCTGTCGGATGAGGACGTCCCCGTTTCGCCGGCACAGCAGGCTGAGCTAGAGCGCCGCCTTGCTAGGCTCGAAGACGATCGTGCACACGCGGTCACATGGGAGGGCCTCAAGGCAGAGCTCGCGCGGCGTTGCCCGTAGCGCAAGTCCTCTTCACGCAGCCGGCGCGGGCGGACATCGCCGCCGCACGGGACTGGTACGAATCGCAAGCCTCCGGGCTCGGGGAACGGTTCCTATCCGAGCTGGACACGATCGTGGAACGTCTCGCGAGCAACGGGCTCCAGTTCCCCATAATCCTCCGCGACGTACGGCGGGCGCGCCTCCACAGCTTTCCCTATGGACTGTTCTTTCGCGTCGAGCCGGACGCCGTAATGGTTATCGCCTGCTTTCACGCCAGCCGTAACCCGGGACAATGGCAGCGCCGCCTGCAGGACCGGTGACGCCAGTGCCTTCTCACGGCGAGTCAGCCTCCGAGCTGCATTTGTCGAAGTTGTTTCCAATGAGAAAGGTCTATCACTACGGAGGCAGCAGTCGCAGCTTGTGGAAAGGGGCCTACAGTGGCTTCTTTGCGGGCATGCCTGGCCGGCGCGGGTAACCGGCCGGCGTGGGGCGGACCTTGCGGATGACGACGACCTGGCGCTGCTCGCCTTCGAGGAATTCGTAGGCGCGAGGTTCTGCGAGCTCGCCGCCGAGGACTTGGAGGGCATGCGCGGCGGAGGTCAGCTCGGCGGTGAGGGCGGCGCCTTTCTTGAGGGCCAGCACCTTCCCGCCGAGGCGGCAGAAGGGTAGGGTCAGCTCGAGCAGGGCGGGCATGGCTGCCAGGGCGCGCGCCAGGACGATGTCGAAGCGCTCTCGGCCGGCGAATATTTCGGCTCGTTCGGCCACCACGTGGACGCCATCGAGGGCGAGCACGGCCGTCAAGTGCTCCAGGAAGCGGGCCTTCTTGCCGGTCGCCTCCAGCAGCGTCAGATCCAGGTCCGGACGGGCGATCTTCAGAGGCAAACCTGGGAAACCGGCGCCGGCGCCAACGTCGAGCACCCGAACTCCGAACGGGAAGGGCTCGATCAGGCAGGCGAGGCTGTCCAGGAAATGGAGGCGCTCGACCGCCGGAGGTTCTGTGATGGCCGTTAAGTTGACGCGTTGGTTCCAGTCCAGCAGCTCGTCGCGGTAGCGATCGAACTGTTGGAGCTGCTTGTCGTCGAGCGACACGCCGAAGGCGCGCGCGTCTTCCAGCAGGCTCAGGGCTGTGGGTACGTCAAGGTTGGCGGGCGTGCTCGTTTGCGGAACAGGAACACCAGCACCATGCCCGCTACGAAGCCCCCGATGTGGGCGAACGTGGCCACCCCGCCGGTGTCGTGTGTGCCCAGCTCGCCCACGCCGCTGAAGAACTGCAGCACGATCCACACGCCGAGCACGATGAACGCCGGCAGCCGCACGAAGAAGATGAAGATCACGAAGATGGCCGTGTCCACCGGCGCGGTCGGGAAGGTTACGAAGTAGGCGCCGAGCACGCCGGCGATGGCGCCGCTGGCGCCGAGACTCGGGACAGCCGACGTGGGGTCGAAGGCGATCTGGGCAAAGGCCGCGATCAGGCCGGACACGAAGTAGAAGACGAGGAAACGTAGATGCCCCATCTCGTCTTCGATGTTGTTGCCGAATATCCAGAAGAACAGCATGTTGCCGGCGATGTGCAGCCAGCCGCCGTGGACGAACATGGCCGTGAACAGGCTGGCGATGGGGCTCACTGGGTCGTGCGCCAGGCTCAGCTCGCGCACCAGCTCGGCGGGGCAGCTGTTGGTGATCAAACAGGGGATGAAGCCGTACTCCGCGTAAAACAGGTTGATGGTGTTGTGCGACGAGAGCTGCAGCATCAGCTCATAGACGAACACCACGATGTTGGCCGCGATGATCAGGATGGTGAAGAACGGGAAGGTGCGCGTGGGGTTGAGGTCGCGCAGCGGGATCATCGACGTCTAGACCCCAAGGTAGGCTTTCTTGACGTCCGCGTTGTCCAGCAGCTCGGCGGCCGGGCCGGTCAGCGTGATGTGGCCTGTCTCCAGGACGTAGCCGCGGTCGGCTTCCTCCAGCGCCGTCTGGATGTCCTGCTCCACCATCAGCACCGTTGTGCCCTGCTGGTGTACTTTGCGCAGCACCTCGAGCAGATCGTCGACCACCACCGGCGCCAAGCCCAGCGAAGGCTCGTCGATCAGCAGCAGCTTGGGTTTGGACATCAGCGCCCGACCAATGGCGCACATCTGCTGCTCGCCGCCGGACATGGTGCCGGCCAGCTGCAGCTGGCGCTCCTTGAGCCGGGGAAAGGTCTCGAACACCCAGGCCAGGTCCTTTTCCTGGCCGGCGTCACGCCGCGTATAGGCGCCGAGCATGAGGTTTTGCTTGACGGTGAGGCCCGCGAACAGCCGCCGGCCCTGCGGCACGTGCGCGATACCGGCGTGGACGATGGCATCCGCCGCTACCCCTGTGATCTCCCGCCCATCGAACACGATCTTGCCCGATCGCGGCCGCAGCAGCCCCGAGATCGTGGCCAGCAGCGTCGACTTGCCGGCGCCGTTGGCTCCAATCAGCGCCACCATCTCCCCCCGCCGCACTTCCAGGCTCACGTCCCACAGCACCTGGACATCGCCGTAAGCGACGTTGAGGCGGTCGATACGGAGGAAAGTTTCGAGTTTCGAGTTTGGAGTTTCGAGTCCGGGTTTCACTTGAACTTGGGCCCGCGAATCTCAGTGCTTCGCAGATATCGCATGAATCCGCCTATCAAGCGCTCGGCATCCAGTGCGACCTTGCTTGTACGTTCAAATTGCTCATCGCTGATATAGTTGCTGTTCCGAGCTGCGTAGAGCTGCGCTCGTATCTCACCAACAGAGCCCTTGGCCTGCGAGAGAAACTGTTGGAATTCACGATTCCCGCCTCGTTCAAAACCTTCGGCGATATTCGACATGGCCGAGACCGCGGCAGCTCGCATCTGATCGCGAAGCTTCAAGTCGCGAGCGAATTGCGGGCTCCGAATAATGTCGTCGACGAACTGCTGCAGGTGGTTGGTCGCCTGCCACGCCTGAATGTCTTCAAACCTGGTGATCGTCGACATTGCAGGCTAACTCGAAACTCGGAACTCGGAACTCGAAACTGCCCGGCGGGCCGCGTAGCGTTTACCCAGGTAGGCGCTGATGACTGTCGGGTTGGCGGCAACTTCGGTGGGGCTGCCGGCGGCGATCTCTTGGCCGTGATCCATCACGATGATGCGCTGACTGATGCCCATGATCGCTTTCATGACGTGCTCGATGGCCAGCACGGTTACGCCCTGGCGGTTGATGTCCTGCACCAGGGCCATAGCCTCGTCAATCTCGGCCAGGTTCAGGCCGGCCATAACTTCGTCCAGCAGCAGCAGCACGGGGTCCATGGCCAGCGCTTTGGCCACCTCCAGGCGCTTGCGGTCGGGGACGGTGAGCGCATCGGCGAGGGAGTCGCTCTTATGATCGAGGCTGACGCGCCGCAGCACCTCGTGGGCTTTGGCCAGCGCTTCGGCGCGCGTTCGCCGCGGGCCAGCTGAGCCGAAGAAGGCGCCCACAGCCACGTTGTCGAGGACGGTCATGCCGCGGAAGGGTCGCACCACCTGGAACGTCCGGGAGATGCCCAAGCGACCGATGGCGTGCGGGGTCTTGTCGGAGATGGCCCGGCCCTTGAAGCGGATCTCGCCGGCGGACAGGCGATCGGTGCGCGAGATCAGGTTGATGAGCGTGGTCTTGCCGGCGCCGTTGGGTCCGATCAAGCCCACCAGCTCGCCGGGCTCGACGCTGAAGCTGACGTCGTGCACAGCTGGCAGGCCGCCGAAATACTTGGTGACGTTGTCCACTTCGAGCAGCGGCGGCATCAGATTCTTGTTTCGGCCAGTGTGGCGCCGATCGAGCGGAACGACAGCTTGCGCTTGAAGCCCAGGTACTCGATCACGCCGTGGGGGATGAGCAGCACCACCAGCACGATAATCACGCCCAGCACCGTCAGGTGGGCGTTGGGCACGTAAGCGTTGAGGACCTCCGAGATGATAGTCAGGATAAAGGCGCCAACCAGCGGGCCAGCCAAGCTGCCCGCGCCGCCGAGCACCGCCATAATGATCACCTGGACAGTAATGCCGACATTGAAGATGGTGTCCGGATCGATGAAGGTGATCCAGTAGGCGTAGGTGCCGCCGACCATGCCGATGAAGAAGCCCGACAGCGTGTAAGCCGTGACTTTGTAGCGCAGCGCATTCACGCCCAGCACTTCGGCCGCTTGTTCGTTCTCGCGGATGGCCACCAGTCCGAAGCCGAGCCGGTTACGGCTGATCCAGCGGGTGAGCGAGACGATGACGATCAGCAGCGCCAGCATGATGAAGTAGAAGACGCTGTTAGGGAAGTCGTAGATGGGCAGCGAGATGCCCGTGCCGCCGCCGGTGAGGCTGGGCCAGTTGGCGATCACCTCACGCACGGCGAACGACGTGCCGAGCGTAGCGATGCCGAAATAGTGGCCGCGCAGGCGCAGGAGCAGCAGCCCCATCAGGATGGCAAAGATCAGGCACACCACTCCGCCCGCCAGCCAGCCAGCCAGAAACGGCAACTTGGCCTTCGTCATCAGCAGCCCTGTGGTGTACGCCCCGAGGCCAAAAAAGACGACCAGGCCAAAATCGGTGTAGCCGGTGAAGCCGCCGATCAGGTTCCAGGCCGACGCCATGATGGCGTAGGTGAACAGCAGCGTCAGCAGACGCAGAAAGTAGCCGCTCGTGGCGAACGGCACAGCGACCAGCGCCAGGACCAGCACCAGGAGCGCGGCCTGGCGCGCCCTAGCCGGCAGCCTTCCCAAGAATGCCCGACGGCCGGAACAGAAGTACCACGACCAGCAGGCCAAAGGCGATGGCGTTCTGAAAAGCCGGGCCTATGTACGCCTGCGACATCGACTGCACCACGCCGAAGACGAGTCCCCCGATCAGCGCGCCGCTGATGCTGCCCAGCCCGCCGAGGACGCAGACGACGAAGGCGATGGGCGTGTAGAACGACCCGGCGCTGGGGTTGATGGAGTAGTTCAAGCTGATGAGCGAGCCGGCCGCTCCGGCGCCCGCCGCGCTGATGGCGAATGTGAGGGCATAGATGCTCCGGATCTTGATGCCTACCAATCGGGCGGCGTCCAGGTCCATGGAGGTGGCCCGGATGGCGTTGCCCAAGCGCGTCCTGGCCAGGAACTGCTGCAGCGAGGCGGTCAGCACCAGCGCGACTAGGAGCGTGTACAGGTGCACCCGCGGGATAGTGATTTGCCCACCGGCCATGTCCCAGTGGGCGCCGGAGTACACGGTCTGCACCGAGCGGTTGTCAGCGGAGAAGAAGTTCAACGCCAGGTCGACGATCAGCAGCTCCAGCCCGAAGGTCATCAAGAAGGTGACGAGCATGGGCGCCCGAATCACATAGTTGATCAGGAAACGCTGGATCAACCAGCCGAGCGCGAACAGAACGAGCATCGAGACCGGGATGGACAAGAACGGGTCCACGCCGCCGAGCTTGAACAGCCAGAAGGTGACATAGGCGCCCAGCATGATCAGGGCTCCGTGCGCCAGGTTGATCACGTTCATGATGCCCCACACCAAGGCAAAGCCGACGCCGACGGCAGCGTAGACACCCCCTAATAGGAGCCCGTCGATCAGGAACTGAAGGACGTGCAGAGTGCCCTCACCTAGCCTCTCCCTCCGCGGAGGGAGAGGAACCTACTCGGTCGCAAGCGCTAGCGCTTATCCCATGCTGGCGCCGGGTAGTTGAGCTTGCCCGTGGCGTCAGCTTGCGGCCAGACCGGGATTTGCTTGCCGCCGTTCTGGAGTTGGATGACGACCATCGGCTTATCGCTGTTCAAGCCGCGGCTGTCGAACTGGGTGTGGCCAAAGAAGGTGTCCACGTTCATGCCCACCAACGTGTCGCGCACTTTGTCCTTGTCCAGCGTGCCCGCCTTCTCGATGGCCAGCTGCAGGATGACGCCACCGGCGGTCGCTTCCGCGTTGTGGTACTCGGGGATCTGGTTGTACTTGGCTTTGAAGGCAGCCGTGTAATCCTGGGCGCTGCCAATGACCGGGCCAGTGCTCTTTTGCTCCGGGACCCACTGCACGCCCGAGTAGACGTAGTCGCCGTCTTTGCCCAGGGCATTGCTGAACTCCGGAGTCGATGGCCCAACGCTCAGGCCGACGGCTTTGAAGTTCAGTCCCAGCGACTTCACCTGCTTCAGCAGCACCAGGCTGTCGTCCAGGTGCCCGGCCCCGAGCAGCACGTCCGCGCCGGACGCCTTGATCTGGTTGAGTGCCGAGGACAAGTCCTTGGTATCCGGCGGATAGCTCTGGTTGTAGACGACTGGCAGGCCCTTGGTAGGCCCGTAGTCGGCGGCCGCCTTGGCCACCTCGAGTGAGAACGCGTCGTTGGCGGCCATGACAGCCAGCTTCTCCGGCTTGGGGCTGGAGGCCAGCCAGGCATCCTCGACGCCCGTCAAGTACTTGGTGCCGGGGCTCAGCACGCCAACGATGTACTTGAAGCCACGGTCGTAAATATTGTTGGCCGCGCCGCCGGTGATCACCATCGGCATCTTGGCTTTTTCGCTGATGGCGCTGGCCGCGAAGTTCGAGGGGGTGCCGTAGGGGCCGAGCATGAAGGCGACCTTGTCCTGGCTGATCAGCTTCTCCGTGAGCAGCGCGGACTGGTCCTGCTTGGACTGGTCGTCGTAGTACTTGATCTCGACCTTGTAGTGTTTGCCGCCGACGTTGACGCCGCCCTTGCTGTTGGCGATGTCGGACCACAGGTCATAACCATCCTTGGTCAGCTTGCCCTCGTTGTTGAACGAGCCGGTGAGGGACATGGGGGCGCCAATCAGGAGCGTGCCGTCGAAGTTGCCCGCGGCCGCGCCCGACGCCGCGGGCTTGGCGCTGGCGCTGGCGCCGCCGGAGGCGGCGGGCTTGGCGCTGGCGGCGGCAGCGCTGGCCGGCGCAGAGGCTGCTGGTTTGGCCGCGGGCGCGCTGGCCTGGGCAGCGGCGCTGGAGGCCGGCGCGGTCGTGCCGCCGCCACCGCAGGCCGCCAGCAGCAGGGTGAGGGCGCCTATGCCAAGAGACTTTCTCATGATTGAGGGAACCCTTTCTCGGATGGAATTTGGCTACGATAATACTGTGATCGTCGGAGTACAGGCGATACCTGCCTGTTTCGACGTCGAACAGCACCGCGTAAGCTGCCCGCCGGAAGCTGTTCAGGTCCACTTCCAAAGCTACGACACGCTGCTGCGCCACCCGGTCCGGACCGACAGCGGCGGCTACCGGGCGGTCGACCTCCAGGAGCTCGAGCCCGGCCTGGCCCTCGGCTGGGACGTCTCGTCCGACCATCGCACCTACAGCCTGCAGTTGCGACGATCCGTCGCCAGCGCATGGGGCCACCAGCTTACCGCGCACGACGTCAAGTGGGCCTGGGAGCGAGCCTTCGCCTTAAATTCCTGGAGCGCCCGCGCGGCTCGTCGCTGCGGCGTCGGCACGCCCGACGCCGTGCGCGTGGTCCAGCCGTATACCATCCAGTTCCGGCTGGAGGAGCCCCATCCGCTGTTCCCGGGCATGCTGGCGGCGGCGCTGCCACCCATCTACGACCTGCAGACGGTTCGGGAGCATTGCCCTGTTGGCGATCCGTGGGGCGACACCTGGCTGCGGACCCACACCGCGGGATTCGGGCCGTACTTCCTCGAAGAGGGCTCGGATGCCGAAGAGGCGGGCCTGGCCGCGAACATGGACTACTGGGAGGGGGCCGCGCGCGAGAAACGTGTGTTGCTGCGAGCCATCGGCGCGGCCTCGGCACGGGCCGAGGCGCTGTGTCGGGGCAGCGTCGACGTGGCCGAGGACCTGCCCACCCAGGACAGCGGTGACTTAGCGGGCAGGCCGGGCGTGCGTGTGGCCCAGTTTCCTGGCTGCAGGCAGACGCTGCTCCGCCTCGATTCGACGTTCGCGCCATTCGACCAGCCCCACGTCCGTCAAGCGCTGGCTCTGGCCTTGCCCTACGAGGACATCACCCGTGACGTGTACGGCGGTCGGGCGCGGCCGGTGCCCGCCGAGCAGGATGCTCGCATGGCGCGTGCGCTGCTGCGGGAGTCCGGCTATGGCAGCGGCTTCCGCATGACGCTGTACGTGCCGCAGGACAGCCCCGATCTGGAAGCCACCGCTCAGCTCGTCCAGCGGGTGGGGATGCGGTTGGGCCTCAAGATCGTGGTCGAGATAATGAACCGGGCGCTGTTCGTTCGAGAGAAAGCCAGCCGCCATTTGCCGGTGTATCTCGAGGAGCGGCGGTCTTTCGCGCCACTGCTGGAGGCCGCGGATCTGGAGCCGATGCCGCAAGTCGATGCACTGCTGCTGGCGCAGCCGTACGACCAGTTCTCGGCGCGGGATAACGTCGAGGGCTTCGTCCGGCGCACCGACGGCCATCCGCGCTACTTCGAGCTGCGCAAGACATGACCGGCCTGCGAATCCTGGTGGTGGACGACGAGTCGCTCATCGCCATGGCGCTCAACGATCAGCTCGAGTACCTTGGCCACGAAGTTGTGGGCACTGCCAGCGCCGCGCAGGAAGCTGTCGATCTAGCCAGCCAGCAGCAGCCCGACTTGATCCTGATGGACGTGTACCTGGGCGGCGGCATGGATGGCCTGGACGCTGCCGAGCAGATCAACGCCGCTCGTTCGACGCCTATCGTCATCCTCACCGGGTTTCCGGACAAGGCGCTCGTGGAGCGGGGGCGGAGCTGCGGCGTGGTGGCCCATTTGCTCAAACCAATCGACCTGGACGACCTCCGGGAGGCAGTAGACACCGGCTGGGAAATCTTCCAGCGTGGCCTGGACCCCGGCTAGGAGGCTTCCGCTTCTACTCCGATCTCGCCGATCAGATGCGTGCGCTTGCGCAGCTCGCGCGCCTCGAGGATGGTCAGGATACCGCCGCGGTGCTCCAGTAGGCCCTGGCGCTCCCCGGTCTTGAGCCATTTGTTCACCGTCTCGCGCGTGCTGCCGACCATCGACGCCAGGTCCTCCTGCGTCAGGCGGATGCCCAGCACCAGGCCGCGGGTCTCCTTGCGGCCATGCGTCTCGCCCAGTTTGAGGAGCAGCCGCGCCAGGCGCGCCGCGACGTCCAAGAACGCCGCGTCGTGGACGACGTCGTCTGTGGCGCGCAGGCGCCGGCTCAGCACCGCCAGCAGCGCCTCGGCGGCGTGGGGGTGCGCGCCAAGGAACGCGCGAAAGTCCTGGCTGTGCAGCGCCAGAAGCGCGCAATCCTCCTTGGCGATGACGTCCGCCGAGCGCGGCTCGCCATCCAGCAGCGACAGCTCGCCGAAGAAGTGGCCCGGCCCGAGGATGGTCAGGATGGCCTCGCGACCATCCTGCGAGCTGAGCACGACCTTCACTTCGCCGGACTCGATCACGTAAAAGGCGTCGCCCGGGTCGCCCTGTTGAAAAACCAGGTCCCAGCGAGCGTAGCGGCGTGGCCGAAGCGAGCGCCCGAGGGTTTCCAGCTCTGCCGGGGAAAGACCCGAAAACAACGGCACGTGCGCCAAGACCAGCGTCACGACAGACATGGATTGAAAGCTCCCCCAAACCCTATGGATCGCCGTCTAGTTGATCTCTAGGCTCATCATCCTCCCCGGCTCGGACGTCTGTCAACCTTTTGTGCCCCACTCCGTTTCCCCAGCCGGGGCCGGGCGATGTGATAAGATGCCCGCCGCCAAGCTCAAATAACCCAGGAGGATGAAGCCGTGGCAAATCGTGGCACTCTGTCAAAGGTCAGGTCGCGCGGCTTAAGCGTCGCGCTCCTAAGCATCATGCTGGCCGCCTGCGGCGGAACGGTGGCGCCGGCAAGCAGTCCCTCAGTTTCCCCAAGCGCGGCCGCGAAGCCATCGTCGGCCGCTCCGGCGGCATCGGCCAAGCCGTCCGCTGCCGCGTCCGCGCCCAGCATCTCGGCCGCACCCTCGACCGCCGGCTCCGCCGCGGCCAAGCCAGTGGCGTCGGGCCCCGCAGTCAGCGCCTCGGCGAAGCCGTCTGCCGCCCCGTCGGCGGCCTGCCCATCAGCCCCAGCCACTGCTGGAGCCCAGCCATCGGCGGCAGCGGCTGCCGCGCTGGCTCCCACGGTCAAGATTGACATTCCTGGCGTGAGCCTGAACCCCGGCGCTGGGCGGTCCGCCGGTCTCAGCAGCACCATCGCGCCGGGCGGCCTGACCACCGATTTCATCAGGTATGACGCCGCCAGTCACCTGATGTACCTCGCCGATGGAGCCAACCTCGGCGTCGACGTGTTCGATACCAGCGCCAAGAAGCTGCTCGAGCGTATCCCGCTGCCCGCGGCGCCGCATGACATGATCGTCGATGACTCGCTGCATTTGATGCTGGCGGCGCTGTCCAGCATGAAGATCGCGGTCGTCGATCTGACGACCGGCAAAGAATCGGACATCGACGTCGGCGGGACAAGCATCGCCGATCTGATGGGCTACGATCCGGCAAGCAAGACCCTGGCGGTAGGAAGCAAACGTATGACGCAGCTGTCGTTCCTCCACGTCGATCCGGCCGGCACAAAAGTGGTGAAGAAACTGCCGCTTGGCAAGGACAACCCCGAGGAGCCGGTCTTCTACAACGGCAAGTTCTACCTGTCGATCTGCAACCAGATAGCCGTTGTTGATCCCAGCAGCATGACGATCACCTCGAGGCAGGACGTCCCCGGCTGTGAAGGCCACGGATTTGCCATGGGCCCCGGCCCCGAAGCCTATCTGGGCTGCACCAAAGGCGGCGCGATCGTCAACCTTGACACAGGCAAAGTCGTTGCCTCGTTCAACGCCTCGCAGGCGGGCGACACCGACCAGCCAGCGTATGATGCCACCAAGAAACGCTACTACGCCCCCGGGCACGTGACGCGCAACGGCGTGGATGTTGCCGTGCTCGGCGTGATCGACGCCACGACGCATCAACTGCTGAGCACACGCGACATCGACCCGGGCTCTGAGACGCAGGGCGCGGTGGACGGCAGCGGCACGTTCTACATTACCACCGGCCCGGCGGTGAAAGGCGCGTGTCTAAGCGCTTGTCTGTTCGGGTACCAACCGTAAGTTGAAAGCCGGGGGCAGTCCAGTCCCCGGCTGAAGAGGCTCAACCCACAACAGCTGCGAGGCCAGCCGGGCGCCTTCGGCCATGGCAGCCAGCTTGGCGAACACGATGGTGGGGTGCACCGCGGGTGTACCGGCAAAGGTGCCGAAGCCGCAGTCGACGCCGGCGATCACGCTCTCGCGCCCGACCAGCTGGGCGTAGCGCACGATGCGTTGGGCTACCAGCTCGGGATGTTCGATGTAATTCGTCGTTGAGTCCAACACGCCCGGGATAATGACTTTGTCGCTTGGCAGTTTCACCTGCTCGAAGACGTTCCATTCGTGCTCGTGGCGCGGGTTCGCGCCCTCGAAGGAAATGCCCATCGGCTTGGCCTTCAACACCTCGCCGATGATGGCCTCGAGCGGCACGTCCGTATGGTGCGGGCCTTCGTAGTTGCCCCAGCACAGGTGCAGGCGCATCCGCTCGGCCGGGATGTTGGCGACAGCATGGTTCAGCGCCTCGACGCGCAGCGGCAGGTCGGGCGGCACCGCGCCTGGTGTCTCGACAGCGCTGAGCCCGGTGAAGTCGGGGCAGTCGAGCTGCAGCAGGAAGCCAGCGCGATGGATCGCCTCGTACTCCTCCCGCATGGCCTCCGCCAAGGCCATCAGGTAGTCCTCATTGCTGGCGTAGTACTGGTTGGGCTGGAAGACGGCGATCACGCCGGGGGAGGCCGCCGTCATGAAGGCTTCCGTAGCGTGCGCGCCTCGCAGCGCCGTTTTCAGGTTGGCGACGTCGTGCTGGAGCACGTCCTGGCCTATGTAACGGACCGGCCCGGTGCAGGCCAGCCGCTGGACCCTTGACGAGCCGCGCTTGGTGATGGTCTCGGCGTCCCACTCCGGAAAGTCGATGGCGTCGGGCCGAGGGCGGCGCGGCACGTGGGTGCCGGCTTCGTAGCCGGTGAGCCGGCTGGTGGGGTAGGTGGAATACGACACCTTGCCCATCTCGCCATCGTTCACCACGTCGACGCCCGCCTGGCGCTGCTGGCGGACGCTGCCGGCTACCGCCTCAGCCACGCGACGTTGGAACGCGGCCTGGTCGCCAACCTCGCCCCTCTCGGCGGCGTACAGCAGCTCCACCAGGTCGTCCGGCCTGGGCAAGCTGCCGGTATGGGTGGTGAGAATGCGCTCGGTGCTCCGCTCCATGGCCGGGTCTATAGTAGAGCGGGCATGGAGTTCGGCATCATTTCCGCCGGATCGCGACTACCGGCAGGTGTTACCGTTCGGGCATGAGCTCCGAGGCGAAGCCGAAGCAGAAGCCGAAGCACAAGATCACGGTGACGCACCGGACGGTTACGCCGAACGAAGTCCGGCGTGAACTAGCAGAGTGCGAAGACAAGTATGGGTTCAGTTCGACGGAGTTCTTGCGCAAATTCGAGACGGGCGAGATGCACGATCACGAGTGCGGGCATTGGGAATTCCTCTGCGTCCTGGCCAAGAAGTACGGGATAGACGAAATCGAAGACTTTTCCGGCCGGTAGCTCCCGCTCCATGCGGCTGTTCATGGACCACGTCGCGCCCGCGCTTGCGGGCC
>DAIUFO010000066.1:8259-13899 GCA_036844545.1 Chloroflexota bacterium | reverse complement strand
TATACCGCTGTTTAGCCCGGCAGCCGGACCTCCCTACTTTTCCGTCGCACACCCCTCGGATCTTGACAGCTGGCCGGCAGGCGTGGTGTCATTCAGCGCGGAAATGGCCAATTCCAAAGAGCAGCTCCTGTATGGCGGCCACGGCACAACCGGCTCGGCCTCGGACGCAATCGATGGCTTCAGCCACCTGGTGCTCGAGGTCAAGGAGCTGGATCGCTCCGAGCGCTTCTACCAAGACGTGATTGGCCTGGAGCTGCTTGGCCGCGGCCTGCTGGCCGAGCCTCGGCCGCACTCGCTGCTGCGGCTCAACACCGGCCAGCTCATCGTCCTGACCGAGGTGGACGAGCCGGTCCCGATCCGGCGCAACAGCTCGTCCATCCACCATGCCTTTTTGCTGACGATGGACGAGTACGGCCAGGCCCAGGAGCGCTTCAAGGCAGCCGGCTACGACGTGGAGGACTCGCGCGAGCAGTTCCGGGCCAAGGGCGAGAACTCGATGGACATCTGGGACCCCGACGGCCATCGCTGGCAGCTGCAGGCGTACGGCGAAGAGCAGCACGCGCTCATCAAGCCCGACGTTGGCGTGGTCGATTGCGGACCGGCCGAGCAGTTCCAAATTGGCTCCGTCACGACGTTTAAGGACGGCAACTTCTTCCTGGTCCGGAACAAGCAAGGCTTCCTGGCGCTGTCGCGCTGGTGCCGCCACGCCAATGGCCTGCTGAGCTACCAGCGCGAGCATTGGCGGTTCTATTGCGCCTTTCACGGCGCGACCTACAACTTGTGCGGCGATCATACTGGCCACCTGGCCAATATTCTGGCCCTGCGGGTCAACCCCGTAAGCATCAGCGGCGCTGGCCACGTCCTGGTCGACACCGACACCGTTTGGGAGCGTCAGCCTGATGACCCACCAGCCTACGTGGCGGCGCCCACGCTGGCTGCCAGCGCATAGGAGGCACAGCATTGGCCTACATCGAGAGCATCAGCCACAGCGGTATCAACGTCATAGACCTCAAGGAGGCCGAGGAGTTCTACGCCGACGTGTTCGGCGCAGCCATCACCAACCGCGTGAATTTCAACACCGACGATGCCCGTCGCGGGCGCTCCGTCCACACCTCCGTCCATGTGGCTGACTGGCTGTTTGCGCTGGCGCTGCCGAAGGGTGAGCTGCCGATGCCGCCGGAGGAGGCGGTCCGCGGCACCAACGGCTTCCGCCACGGCTTCCATGTCAGCCGCGAGCGTTTCGCGCAGGTCGTCGACCGTCTGGCTGCGCGCGGCGTACCGTTCGAGGGCCCGGTGCAGCACCCCGAGCACGGCCCGCTGGGTGAGTCGGTCTACTTCAAGGACCCCGGCGGCAACTTCATCGAAGTCTGCTGGCGCCGAGACGACATCAGGACAGGCGTTGCCCTCGACACTGGCTAGCCCCATCGACGTCGACATCCGCACACCCGTGCCCGCGCTCTACGGCCCGCCGCTCGTTGCCGGCTACGCCGGCGCGGTCGTCGAAGTCGCCGACCTGGATCGCGCCCGCCGGTTCTACGGCGAGGTCCTGGGCTTCCAAAAGTCCCCTCGCCCGCCGCGGCGGGAGAGGGCTAGGGTGAGGGAACCCTCCTCGGCCGAGGCAGCGTACCTGAGCATCGGAGGGCGTCACATTGTGCTGTGCCAGCGCCCCGACCCTAGGACCTTGCCCGACAGCGGGGTGCATTACGCCTACCGCCTGCCGGCGGAGCAGCTCGCAGCCGCCCTTGTGCGCCTCGAAAAAGCCGGTGTGGACGTCAACACCTACCACGAGGACCGCCCCGCGGAGCGCGACCAGAACCGCTACTGCCTCGACCCCGACGGCAATCGGGTGCAGCTCGTGCTGGGGGACAGCGCTGGCTTAGACCATGCCGCCGTCGAGACGCACGACGTCGAGTGGGCCGAGGTGTTCTACACCCATGTCCTGGGCGGGACGGTCGAGACGCGCGTGGGCTGGCACATGCAGGACTACGACACCGCCTTGGCCTGGGGCGAAGGCCGTGACGATTGCGCCCCCGGTACCCGGCGCTGGGACAAGCGCTACACCAGCATCGAGCACAAAGGCCAGCTGCCGCGGCCCAACGCCCAGCTGTTCGTCACCTTCGCCCCGGGCGTCACGCTCGGGGTTTACCTGGCCGCCGAGCATCGCCAGGAGCCGCCGCCGGACCAGTTCGCGGGTACGCCGCGCCTGTGCTTCCGCGCAGGCGTCGGTGGCTTAGCGGCGCTCGAGCGCCGCCTGCGCGAGGTCCGCTTGCGCTGCCTGCACACGTCACCGGAGACCGGCGGCCCCTTCGAGCGTAGCGGCAAGTCCCTGTTCGTCCGCGATCCCGGCGGCAATTTCCTCGAGTTCCAGGAGTAGCCTCATGACTCCTACGCGGAGGGCGACTACGCGTCGCGAGTTCCTAACCATGGCCGCCGGCGTGGGAGCAGTCACGCTTCTCGCGGCATGCGGCCAGGCAGCACCAGCCTCCTCCCCCGCATCCGTCGCCGCCAGCCCCGCGGCGAAACCGCCCGCCAGCATGGCCGTGGCCAGCGACCCCTCCAAGCCGGCCACGCCCAAGCTGGCCACGCTCGACCAGGAACTGGCATTGCCCGCCTCCATCCTGGACGCGGCGAAGAAAGAAGGCAAGTTCTTCTGGACCTCGTCCATCAACACCCAGCCGGCCAAGGTCGTGATGGACGCCTTCAAGAAGCGCTACCCCGAGATCGATGCCCAGTACCAGGAGGGCAGCGAGGAGACCCGCACCGTCCGCACCCTCACCGAGTTCAAGGCCGGCAAGAACAAGCTCGACGTGGTCCAGGGCATCGGCGGCTTCTTGAGCGAGTACAAGGCAGCCAACGCGCTGACTCCGCTCAACGCCCTCCCCGCCTACGCCAACTACGATCCGCCCTTCCGCGATCCCGGCAACTTGTGGGCCAGCATGCGCACGCAGTATTGGTCGATCGTCTACAACACCGACAAGGTCAAGGCCGCGGACCTGCCCAAGACCTGGGACGACCTGACTACCGCCACCTGGAAAGGCCGTATGGGCCTGGGCGACCGCCCTCAGCTGTGGGTGCTGCAGCTGTGGAAGACGTGGGGCGCCCAGCGTGCGACCGATTTCCTCAAGAAGCTGTTCGCCAACAATCCCCAGCGCCGTAAGGAGGGCATCGACGCATCCACCAAGCTGGCCGGCGCCGGCGAGTACGACTTGTACCTCCCGGCCGCCCCGTACCACGCCCAGGGCGCCAAGCAGGCCGGCGCGCCCGTGGCCTGGTACACACCCGAGCCCCTTCCGGTCGCGTTCTCGGATATCTCCATCCTGGCTAACTCGCCCAGCCCCAACGCCGCCAAAGTGTTCGTGAACTGGTTCCTCAGCCGCGAAGGGCAGGACGTGTACTGCAAAGCCGACAACGCCGCCCCGGTCCACCCGGCGCTCCGCCTGGACCGCCAGTACCTGGGCATCTTCGCCGACTCCTTCATCGGCAAGCAGTGGGCCGTCACTTCACCCGACGACGAAGCCGCCTTCATGCCCGACATCCGCAAACTCTGGCAGCAGCTCTGGATCAGCTGACCCGACCCCCTCGCCCGCCGCGGCGGGAGAGGGCTGGGGTGAGGGAGCCCATTCTCCGGCGCTGAGCGCCCGCCATCCTATGGCACTCACCCTGGCTCGCCCCCGCCTGGCTGCTCTGTCCGTAAGGCGCGCTAACCTCACCGGTTGGCTCGTCCTGGCGGCCGTTGCCTTCCTGGTGCTGGTGCCGCTGGCGATGCTGGTGCTCGGAAGTTTCAGCGCCGCGCGGCTGCCCAGTGACTTCTCGTTGTCCACCCTCACCGCCCAGAACTACCTCTCCGTTTACACCAGCCCGCTGACTTATCGTGTCATGGCCAACTCGCTTGTCTATGTCGCCGGCGCGCTGGCGCTTGGCCTCAGCCTGGCCTTTTTATTCGCCTGGCTGGTAGCTCGTACCAACATGCCCGGCAAATGGTTGGCCTACGCCGGCCTGCCGTTGGCCCTGGTGATCCCCGGCATGCTGGAGTCGATGGTCTGGGTGCTGCTGTTCAGCCCGCGTATCGGCTTCGCCAATCGCTTCCTCATGGCCGCCTTCGGTCTCACAGACGCGCCGCTGAACGCCTACAGCCTGCCGGCCATGATCGCCCTCGAAGGCCTGCGTATGGTGCCCACCGGCTTTCTGCTGCTGACGCCGCTGCTGCTGCGCTTCGATCCGGCCGTCGAGGAGGCTGCCGCCATGGCCGGCGCGCGAGGCGGAGCCATCGCCGCGCGGGTCACGCTGCCGCTGCTGCTGCCGGGCCTGCTGTCGATTGCCCTGTACCTGGGCGTCACCGTGCTCAGCAGCTTCGAGGTGCCGGGCATCCTCGGCCTGCCGGGCCGCGTCTACGTCTTCAGCACGCTGATCTACACCTACACCAGCGCCTCTGCATCGGCCGGTGGCAACTCCTACGGCTCTGCCGCGGCTCTGGCCATGATCTACCTGCTCGTCAACGTGGCTGGCTTGGCGCTGTACGCGCGCCTCACGCGCGACGCCGCGCGCTTCGCCGTCGTCAGCGGTCGGGCCTATCGCCCGCGCGTGATCGACCTGCGCGGCTGGCGCTGGCCGGCGGCAGGCCTGCTGGCGCTGCACCTGTGCATCACCATCCTGCTGCCGCTGCTCGTCTTGCTGTGGACCTCGATCACTCCGCGCATCGTCCAACCCAGCCTGGACGCCTTCGGCCAGCTCACCATCAGCAGCTGGCAGCGCGTATTCGGCGATGTCGAGCTGGCCCGTGTCGCGCTCAACACGCTGGCCGTCGTGCTGACGACGGCTACGGTCACCGTGCTTGCTTCGCTGCTGATCGCCTGGATCGCCGGGCGGACCCAATTCGCCGGCCGCCGCCTGCTGGATCAGCTGGCGTTCGTCTCACACGGCCTGCCCGGCGTGATCTTGGGGTTGGCGCTGATCTGGTTCTGGGTCCGGCTGGACTTCGTGCCAATTTACGGCACGCTGGCCATCGTCGTCCTGGGCCTGGGAACCGGCTTCCTGGCCTATGGCACGCGCAGTATGTCAGCCGCTTTGGTCCAGGTCCATCGCGAGCTGGAGGAGGCCGCGTACGCCAGCGGCGCCGCGCCTGCCGGCGCCGTCAGGCGTGTGCTGGCGCCGCTGCTGATGCCGGCCCTGGCCAGCCTGTGGGTGTGGGTCGCCATCCAGGCTCTGCGGCTGGTCACCCTGCCGCTGATGCTCCAGACCGGGCCCGAGAACACCGTCGTGGCGTCCTACCTCTGGCGCCGCTGGGAAGCTGGCGAAGTCAACCTGGTCGCCGCGGTCGGCATCGCCATGGTGCTGGCTATGGCCCTGCTGATAGCGCTCGTCACCCGCCTAGGCCTGACCTCCCGCCGCGCCTCGCTGCTCCAGTAGCTCAGGCAGCAGCTATCGCGATCCCGTGTGGCCGCTTTCCGAGGCGGCGGCCACCTTCCGGAGTCACCACCACGGTGTCGCCCCAGTTGATGTTGTAGGTGTCGTCGGCGGAGTGCACCTGCGGCTTGAGGATGAACACCATCCGGTCCCGCAGCTCGACGCCGAGCTGTCTCGGATCGCGAGAAGTGGAGGAGTCAGCAGTCATAAGTGAAGCGCAAGCAGTCTACCCGAAGT
>DAIUFO010000066.1:0-8249 GCA_036844545.1 Chloroflexota bacterium | reverse complement strand
CGGTCGCGCAGCTCGACGCCGAGCTGCTTGGGGTCACGAGCCGAGCCGGTGATGATCGGTCCGTCGTCACCCGCGCCGCGGCCGTGCATAACCAAGATGCCCGTTGCGCCGGTCGCCGGCCCGCTGCTAGGAGCTTCACGCGAAGCGCGCTCCGCGCACTGCCGCTGCAGCTCGCCCAACGTTGTGCCGGGCTTGAGGGCCGCGAGCGCTTCGAAGAACAGCACTTCCTGGATCTTCATCAGCTCCTGGTACACCTGGTCCGGCTGGCCGACGGCCACCGGCACCACGCCTTGGGCGCGATAGCCGCCCCAGGACGCTTCCAGCTCGTTGAAGATGATGTCGCCGCGCTGCAGCACGCGGTGGCTGGCCCGTGTCAGCGTCCGCGCCGGCCGGGCGCCGGACACCCAGTTGCAGTGGACCGGCATCTCCGATCCGCCCCGGAACATGGCATGCATGGTGTCGGCCCACACTTCCCAATCGACGGCGCCTGGCCGCGCGGCGGCGATCTCTGCCTCCGTCGCCCGCTCGATCAGCTCCTTGGACCGCGCCAGGAAGGCGATCTCTTCCTCGGATTTGGTGTAGCGCAGCTCGGCCAGCAGCTCGGTGCTGTCCACCAGCTCGGCGTCCGGGAAGGCCTCGCGGATCTGGCGGAAGGTGCCGTGCAGGATCGTGCCCTCAGGCGTACGGGTGCCGTCGCCCAGGCCGGCGATGCCGATGCGCCGCAGCCGCAGCTCCTTCAGCCGCTCCACCACGACGCGGCCGTAGTTGCGGCGCGCCTCGCGCACGTCAGTCACCCAGCTCTGGACGGGAGGCCAGCGCGGTTTGGCGCTGGTGGCCACAATCGTGACTTCGCCTTCCAGCGGGAATATGGCGGCGATGTCCGCGTCGCCGCCGCCGCCGCAGTGCGTCAGCCAGCGGGTGTTGGACTGGAAGTCCATGGAGTGCCCGGTGTTCTGGGGCGTAACGATGGCGTCCAATCCCCGTTGAGCCATGCGGGCGCGCACGGCGCCCCAGCGCCGTTCCCGCTCGGCCAGCGAGAAGCGCGGATAGGGGTAGAGCTCTGCCGTATGGTCCACGTCGGCGAGGGCGCGATTAACCGGATAGGTGGAGGTGGTGTCAGTCATGAGCCAAGCTCCAGCAGTCTACCCGAAGTGGTATGCTGCCAACCGGTGTAATCTAAGTAACCAAAAGTAAGCAACTGTAGGAGGACTCATGGATTCGGCACTTCTCTACGCTGCCAGCGTGCGCTGGCTGCACATCCTGGCTGGTATCGTCTGGATTGGACTTCTCTACTACTTCAACTACGTGCAGGCTTGGTCATTTCCAAAAATGGAGGCCGCCGCCCGCGCCAACGCGACACAGATACTTCTTCCGCGCGCTCTACTGTGGTTCCGCTGGGCCGCGCTCGTGACCTGGCTTGCGGGCGTGCTGTTGATCATCTCCTACGCGTTCATGATCCCCGGTTATATGGGCAGCTCGCGCTTCAATCTGATTCTGGTTGGCGGCCTGATGGGCACGATCATGCTGGTGAATGTATGGGGCATTATTTGGCCCAACCAGAAGCGGATCATTGAGGCCACAAACAACACGGTAGCCAACGCTGCACCCGCCCCCCCCGATCAACCCAAATGGGCCCGCCGAGCGTTTCTGGCATCGCGTTTCAACACGCTGTTTTCAATCCCCCTGATCTTTTTTATGGTCGCCGCCCCGCCACTCCTCGGACAACTGGCAACGAAGTAAGCAGGAGAGACGTAGATGAAGAACCCCTTAGACAGCATCTCGGGCACGATTTGGTCGGGAGTCATCCTGACCATCATCCTGGCGTTCCTCAGCTTTGCAATCAGCAAGGGCTACAACATCGCGATGCTGGTCGTATTGATCCTGTGGGCCGTCCTTTTCGGGTTGATGCGCAAGCCCACCATGCCTTAGACGGAGAGGAGCGCAAAAAGAGGCGGGCCCTTTGGCCCGCCTCTTTTGCTACAGCTTGAAGTCTTTGGCTTTGTACGGGGCGCGAATCCATGGAGTCACAGGGAACCTCCCAATGTCTGGATACGGGAGAGTTCGCATACCCCGTGCCGCCTGGGCCGGGAGCCTATGCCGTCCGGATCGCCTCGGTCATGGGCAGCAGCACCGGCGATCGCGGCGAAGACCGCCGTGACGCCTGGTCGTAGTACAGCTTGAGCAGGGCTTCGGCCAGCTTGCCCGGCTCGTGCCGGATCGGGCTGCCCTCGTCCACCACGTCCATCTCCACCAGCCGCAGCTCGCCCAGCTCTGCCCGGGCGCCGCAGCGCACCAGTTCGGTGGGCCATTCCGACGGCACTTCCGCCGAGAAGTTGTCGTTGGCCACGATGTAGTCGAACAGCCCCCGCCCCACGTGCGCCTCAACCACGCGCACGTGCTGCAGCACGTTCATGCCCTCTGTATCGCCCACCTGCGTGGCGATGTTGCTCACGAACACCTTGACTGCCCGGCTCGAGCGCACCGCCTCGCGGATGCCCGGCACCAGCAGGTTGGGCAGCACCGAGGTGTAGATACTGCCCGGCCCAATCACGATCATGTCGGCTTCCATGATGGCCTTGAGCGCCTCCGGGTGGGCGATGACGCCCGCCGGCTCCAGCCGGACCTTCTTGGCTGTTCGCGGCGGAAGGACGGCCGCGCCCTGGTCCTCCAGGGTCATGCCCAGGTCCGGGCAGATGCGCACGTCGTCGATAGTGCTTGGCAGAATCTGCCCGCGCACGGCCAGCACGCGCCCCACTTCGCGCAGCGCCTTCTCGAAGCTGCCGGTAATCTGCGCCAGGGCGGCGATGAACAGGTTCCCGAAGCTGTGCCCTTCCAGGCCTGAGCCTTCGCCGAAGCGGTACTGGAACAGCCGGGCCATGAGCGGCTCCTCGTCGGACAGGGCCACGATGCAGTTGCGGAAGTCGCCCGGCGCCATGACGCCGAGCTGCTGCCGGAGGGGGTTCTGCCGCGACCAGTCGTCGGCCAGCGTCACCACGGCCGTCAGGTTCGAGGTGTACTCCTTGAGGCCGCGCAGCAGGTTCGATAGGCCAGTGCCGCCGCCGATGGCTACGATCCGCGGCCCGCGCGGCAGCTTGCGCTGGCGGTAGATGACCTCGGCAATGTTGCGTGGGTTAGGCAAGAACACCGACAGCAGCGAATGGCTGAGCTTGAAGAGGCTCGCGAGCACCGTGGCCAGACCCAGGGCGATCAGGATGATGGCGCGGTCGACGCGGGGGATGAACTGCAGCGTGGCGGTGTAGACCAGGTCGCTGACGACTCCGGTGAAATGGACCGATCGATAGATGAAAGCCATCACCAGGCCCAAGCCCAGGGCGCCGCCGATCACGCCGCCCAGCAGCAGCACCAGCCAGCGCTTGACCTTCATGCCGGGCACCAGCCACTTGAGGAAGCTCATCGCCGGTCGGTCACCGTCACCTTAAAAAACACCTAACTAATGCTAGTGCCCGTTCGCGGCTGCTCCAAAGACGGTGTTCCGCGTCACCTCGCGCGCCTTGCGCGGGGTGGTGAGGCTGAAGATACCCATGCCTGCCAGGATCAGGACGATCAGCGGGATCATGGCTACTGCCATCAACACGCCGCTGGCGATCAGGAACCCGATCAGCGCTCTGTGCGCCAGCCTCTCTACACCCTTAGCCCGCAAGTTCCGTCACCGCCTTCTTTAATCGATCGTGGACCGTGCTCAGCCGGCTCCTAGCCCGGTTCCGCGCCCGCTGCGCGTCTGCGGCACGCTCCGGCTCCGCCCCGGCAATCGCATCGCAATAGTCGTCGCACGCGTTCAGAAGGTCGCCCACGGCCACGTCTTCCTCGGCCACCAACTCCTCGATTGCGCGCCGATCCACCTTCTCATTCTAAATTCTCGTGCCAGGTGGGCATTGCGGGCAAATGATGCCGGAGGCTCCGCGCACCACGCGGCCGCTGATGGCGGTAATCTTGAGGTCGGTCACGGACACTTCCCAGGCCAGCTCGCCGACCCAGCGCGACCCGGTCAGGCTGTACAGGTTGTCCCGCCAGCTGACGTGAGCTCCACTCAGCGTGGGCGCTTCGGTGAGCTGATAGCTGTAATCGCTCACGCTGGCCTGCAGCCACTGCCGCACCTGCGCCAGGCCACGGTACTCCAGCGCGTTGGGCGCCCGCATCACCACTTCCGGCGACATGACCGACACGGCGCCCTCAACGTCCCCAACCTCGCGCGCGGACAGGAACACCTCCGCCACGGTCTTGGCGTCCGCTCGCGGCCCGCAGGCCGTCAGCGCCAAGAGCAACAGGAGAGCAATCGTTCCTCGCCCACCGGTCCTACGCGGACGGCGAGTGGAGAGGCGAGGTGAGGGCGCCCTGGCGAGCAACGAAGCGGCCACTTGTTGTCGGCATAGTAGCTCTAATCGGCTGCCGCTGGCTACTATCTCGGAGTGAGCGCCGGCAAGGAGCAATTCGCCCGGCTCATGCGCGGCCCAGACGAGGAGCTGGACCTCGGCCTCGCCGCCCTGCTGATCGCCCAGGAGGAATACCCCGACCTCGACACCGGCCGCTACCTGAGCCAGCTCGACGAGCTTGGCCGGCAGGCCCGGCAGCGCCTCGATCCCGGCATGCCAGCGCGCCAGGCCGTCGAGGCGCTGGGCCAGTTGCTCGCCGGCGAGCATGGCTTCCACGGCAACCAGGACGACTATTACGATCCCCGCAACAGCTTCCTCAACGACGTCTTGGAGCGCCGCGCCGGCATCCCCATCACCCTATCGGCCGTCTACATCGAAGTAGGCCGCCGCGCCGGTTTGGCCGTGCAGGGCGTTGGCTTCCCGGCCCATTTCCTGGCCAGATGCCAGGCCGTGATCTTCGACCCATTCAACGGCGGCCGCGTCCTGTCACCAGACGACTGCCGGGCCCTGCTGGCCGAGATGACCGGCAGCTTGATGCCCTTCCAGCGGCGCTTCTTGGAGCCCACGCCAACCAAGCAGATCGTGGCCCGAATGCTCAACAACCTGAAGCACATCTACCTGAACGCCCGCTACTACCGCAAGGCCGTCGGCATCATGGACCGCCTGCTGATGGTCGATCCGACCAGCTACGATGAGCTGCGCGACCGCGGCGCCGTCTACGCCGAGCTCAAGCAATACGCCCAAGCCAAGGCCGACCTGGAGACCTATCTCAAGCAGCCCCACGAGCCCAACGACGCCCTCGCCGTCCGCCAAGCCCTGCGCAACATCGACAACGTGATAGCTCTCATGGACGACTAACGCTTTTGTCATTCTGAGCGCAGCGAAGAATCCGTCCCCTGTGCCTACAGGAACGACGTGTCCGGTTCCAGCCCAGTAAGAACTGCCCGACCTTCTCGAAATGGTCCTGGCGGGCCTGCAGCTGCTGGCTGACGGCGTGCATGTCCCGGAACCGCCGCCCAATTGGGCTGGTATCGAAAATCTCCGTCGAGCCCGATAAATGGAACACGCTGTCCACAACCTCCCGGGCCTCTTTGAGCGCGTGCGACGCGGCCAAGCGCAGTTTCATCCGCTGCTCCAGGCTCAACAGTTCGGCCTCAGCCCCGATGCCCTCCCACACCTGCTCCACCGAGCCGATCAGGAATGCCTCCGCCGCGCCAAGCCGGCCCTCGGCCTGGGCCACCTGTGACTGGACCACCGCGCTGTCGCGCATCGTTCGCTTGAATCCCCGTGGCGTCTTGCCGCCCGCAAGCTCCAGGAAGGAGTCAAGTGCGCCGCGGGCGATGCCCAGCCCCAATCCGGCAAAGCCGATCTCGAACACCTGCTGCGCCGTGAGCCGATACAGGCGGCCGGCCTCTCGCCGCTCCGCCGGGTCGTCCCGCGCGACCGAATACGCCTGCGGCACGAATACGTCCGACACCGAGTAGGCGTCGCTGCCCGTCCCGCGCAGCCCGATCACCTGCCACACGTCGCTGATGGCCGCCTTGCCCGCCGGGAACAGCATCGTCCGCACCTCAGGCGAACCGTCCGCCAGCAGCCGCGCCGTCCCATCAGCCTCGAAGGTTGAGCACGAGGCCCCCAGCCAGCTGGCGTGATGGATGCCGCTGGCAAACGGCCACTTACCGGTCACACGATAACCGCCCTCGGCCACGATGGCTCGCCCCTCCGCCGGCGGTCCCCACGTCAGGACGCCGCGGGGCTCGCCGAAGATCGCCTGCGCAACGTCGGCCGCGAGATAGGCGGCTACCAGCGAGCAGCCGGACGTCTGGCACGCCACCCAGCCCGTGCTCGCATCGGCCTTGCCAAGCTCCTGGACTACCCGCACGAACGCCGCGGGCTCCAGCTCCGCGCCGCCAATCGAGCGCGGCAGCAGCAGCCGAAACAGCCCCGCCTCTTGCAGCGCGCCGATCAACTCCGCGGGCAGCCGCCGCTCGCGGTCGATTTGCTCCGCACAAGCCTCAATGGTGGGCGCCAACTCACGCGCCCGCCGCGGGTACTCCAGGGCCAAAGCGCAGCTATGATAGTCGCTGGGGCAGCGAGAGCAGCGGACAGCGCTGACGTTCAGCTGACGGCCCGGCGCTTGTTGCTCACGTAGTCCAGCAGCACGTAGGCACCGAGGTGGCGGGGGGACGAGAAGAAGGCCCGGCCGCGGTTGACCTTGGCCATGAGGCGCACGAAGTGCGTGGACGACGGCTCCTGGGCCATCATGAAGGTGTTGATGACGATGCCTTCGCGGGTGCAGCGCGTCACTTCGCGAAGAGTCTCGGCCATCGCGCCCCGGCCGTTGCCGCCGCCGGACCAGTAGCTGTAGGTATTGGGCTCGCCGTCGGTGATCATGACGATCTGCCGCGTGCCGCCCTTCTGCCGCTCCAGCAGCACCCGCGCCTGGCGTAGAGCTTCCTGAAAGTTGGTGCCGCCGCCGTACTCCACCCAGTAGCTGTCCAGCAGCATCCGCGGCTCCAGCGTCAGCACAAAGTAGGAGAAAGCCACCACCCGCAGCCAGTCGCGCGGGAACTTGTTGCGGATCAGCGAGTCCAGCGCCAGTGCCACCCGGCGGCCGGCCTCGAAGCGGCCGGCCATCATCATCGAGTAGCTCATGTCCAGCATGATCACCGTCGAGCAGCGGGTCGTCGCCGTCGTCCGATAAATCTCGAAGTCGTCGGTTGTCAGGTGCAACCTGCCTGGTGGCGCGGGCGTCGCGCCCGCGGATGCGTCGGCGGGCAGGATGCCCGCCCTACCACAAGCCTCGCGGAACAGGCCGTTCATCAGCGTCCGGTTGGCATCCAGCTCGAACGGGTCGCCGAAGGTGTAGCGCTTGGTTTCGTCCAGCCGCTCGGCGCCGTAGCCGCGGCGGATCAGGTCGTGGTTGCCCAGCAAGCTGTTGTCGATCCGGCCGAATATGTCCTGTAGCGCCTTTTCGCCGATCTTGCGCGTGGCCCGCGGCGTCAGCTCCCAATCCTTGCCCTTGCGCCGGATCAGGCCGGCTTCCTCCAACATCTTGGTGAGCTGCTGCAGCTGGTCGGCCAGCGCGCGGGCTTCCTCGCCCACCAGCCGGCCGATCTCGTCGGTGTCGATGTCGCTGACGTCGTTGGTCTTGATGGCCTGCAGCAGTTCCTGCTCGAGCTCGTCCAGGCCGTGCATGTCGCCCATCAGGCGCATGGCCTCTTGCAGGGTCACGGGCTCATCGCCGCCGAAGTCGAACTCGTCGCCGCCCTCGCCCGGGAACATGCGCTGCATGTTGGCCGCCAGCCGCGTCAGCTCCGACTGCAGCTCCGCATCCTGGAAGATGTTGCCCATTAAATCTTCCAGCTCTTTGCGCATCTCGGGCGTCATGGAGTTGAGCAGCGATTCCATGGCCGCCATCTGCTTCTGCAGATAGTCGGCGAGTTGCTCGGGGCTCTCCATGCCGGGCGGGAAGTTCTTGCCCCACTTGCGCATGAACTCGTCGAAGTCGCCTTTGCCCTCCAGCAGCCGGTTGAGGTCGCGCAGCATGTCGCGAATGTCCTTCAACCCTTCCGGCGTGAGGGACTGCAGGCCCTGCTGGAAGCCGCGGAAGTACTGCTGCAGGATCTGCTGCTGCAGCTCTTTGAGGAGGTCGTCGAACTGCTGCCGGGCGTCCGGGCTCATGAAGTCGTAGTCGCGCAGCTGCTGGATCCGGCCGGCCGCGTCCGGCGGCAACTGGTCGAGCTGCTGGAGGCGGCGCTTGGACAGGTTCTCGAGCATTTGTTGCAACTCGGGCGTGGGCGCACCTGTCCCCTCTCCCGCTGGCGGGAGAGGGCTAGGGTGAGGGTGGCGGCTCGG
>DAIUFO010000065.1:0-13902 GCA_036844545.1 Chloroflexota bacterium | reverse complement strand
CACCCGAGCAAGAGAACACGTCAAAAAAATAGTGCGGAAAATGGGGCTAGCGCTCAACGAATTGTTTGAGGCGGCCGAGCGCCTGGTCCCACTGAGCGGAGATGTCATCGATGCAGGCGCGAGCAGCCTGCAAAGGCTGGGGTTCGAGGGACCACACGGTCTCCCGGCCTGCACGCGTGCTGTGCGCCAGACCCTGTTCCGCCAGCACTTGCAGATGCTTTGTCACTGCCTGACGGGTGACGCTCCCGCCGGACGTCAGGTGCGCAATGGACATCGGCCCGCCAGCGCTCAGTCGCGTTACCAGCCGCAGCCGTGTCTCGTCGCCGAGTGCCGCGAAGATCGACGCCACGCTTTCCCGTTGGCCCGGCGCTGATGGGTGGCTAGCCGCCGCTTCCGACCTACCGGTCTATGGCCTGCAACTACTCAGCCCAGCCGTTTTCGTTGCCCCGATACGCTTCCATCCGACGCGCCAGCGGGATGCCGTCGAAGCCCGACTCCCGCCTCGCGCTGACCGTCGCCTGACCTTCGTTGGGAGCTCAGCCAGTCCCGAGGGCAGTAATGCGGACTGCGCCGCCATCTACCACCTGCACGAACACCTCGTAGCCGCGCAAAAGAGCCATGCCTATCAATGGCGCGCCGCCCGTCGAATGCACCGGCAGCCGCAGTGCGCGACCGTCCCACATGACGGTCGCCTGATGAACACCTACTGAGACTTGGCTACCATCGGCGAGCACGGCGCGTTCCTCGCCACGCTGAACCAGCGCAAGCTCGCGCACCAGATCGGGCGGCATAGTTAGCCAACCATTGAACCCGGTGTCGATGACGGCTCGCACGACGCGTTGGGCGTCGGCGCGGCCCTGGACCGTCAGGTCCACGGTGGCCTCGCGCCCACCGACAGCGACGATGCCGACAATCAAGTGATGCTAAAGGTACCGCGCCATCCGAGGCGGTGCGCGTAGCGGCTGCCTACGCGCGTAAGCCAGACCGCGGCGCGAGGCTGGCGATCCTCCAGGCGGTCGATTGCAGAGAGTTCGTCATCGTCGATTTCATAGGCGCCCGTGTCCACGTCGAGCGCCACGAATTTGCCTTCGTCGGCCGGCGTGACGGTCGGCTTGACGTACCTGTCGTAAACCTCGTCTGCCCGGCGGCCGAACTCCTCGCGGCTCACAGCGTCCTTTGGCCATCGCTGATCAGCGTTCGTCATCGTAGTTGCTCAGCCGATGATAGCCGGTCGCAAACATGCCGGCGAGGTCAAGGCCCGCGAAGCGGGCGCCGTAGGCGCGAAGCCTTGAGAGAGCGGCGAGCATCAAAACACGCTACCCAACGCCGACACCACTTAGCTGCCGCCTGCCCTTCGCCGTGAGCCCTAGTCTTAGCGCCGCGGATTGTTTGACGATCGGGGCGCTTCGATTGACGCACCGCGAAAACGGTATCGCCAATGCCGCATCCTGCGCTCCCCGGGATGCGACCGGACAGGACGCGCGAGAGCCGGTGCCGAGTGGCCGTGGGGTGGTCCGGAATCCTGGCGGTGCCGGCATTAGCGGGGACGCCTACCAGCAGTATGACGAATCCGTTCAGAATGTTGTGTATGCTCTACACATGCTGAAGGAACGGCTGCAGATCTTGGTTCGTCCCGACCAACGGCAGAGGCTCGAGGCGGAGGCCAGGCGGCGTGGCTGCTCAGTCGGCGCGCTGATCCGCGAGGCTGTGGACGCGAAGTTCGGAGGGACGCCGACAGCCGAGCGAATGGAAGCGCTGGAGCATATACGCATCATGAGCGAGGGAAAATATCTCGCACCGGAGAAGTTAAACGAGCTGATCGAAGAGGAGCGACTCGATGAAGCGCTGAAGGGGCTGAATGCCAACCGGTGATGAGTTCTTCGTCGACGCGAATATCATCATCTACAGCGCCACGCCGGGTCCCCATCGCGAGGCTTGCTTCGAGATACTCGATGCGATAGCCGCGGGAGGAGCCAGCGGCCGCACATCACCGTCCGCGCTGGAAGAAGTCTGGCACATTGAACTATCCGGCAGAGCCGGCAACCTCAACGGCTTGACGCGCCACGCGTTCGCGCTGTTCACGCCGCTCTTGGCTGTGACCGATGAGGCCTTTCGTCTGGCTTTCGGGCTCCAGGCGAGAAGTGCGCTCGGGGCAAACGATCGGCTGCACGTCGGAACCTGCCTGGCTTATGGGATTCGGACCATCGTTTCGGCCGATGCAGCCTTCGACGGCATCCCTACTATTTCCCGCGTAGATCCGTTAGACGCTGCAGCCAGGCAACAGTTACTCGACAACTGATCACCCCTGAGCCCGCTTGGCGAAGGTCCAGTCCACTACTTGTGACGGGCTCAGAGCCGCGGCGGCTTGCTGGTCGACGATGGTGTTGCGGATGGCGTCGTCGCTGACGATACCGGTGTCGGCGTACGTGTCGCGGACGAGGTCGTACGCCTGCGAGGCGGTTGCCGCGTCGATGGCGGTGAACTGGGCAATCAGGGCCACGGCTTCGGTCTTGTTGGCCTTGATGTAGGCAGTGCCCTTCAGCGCGCCCTTGATGAGGGCCACGATTTGATCGGGCTGGTCGTGCAAGCGCTTGTCGCTGGTGGAGAGGCCTGAGAGGGGCGCGTCCATCACCTCGGCGATATTGACCAGGGTGTGGCCGCCGGCTTCCTTCTCGGCCACGAAATTGTCGGGCACGGGCAGCACGGTGGCATCGATGCGGCCAGCCTGCATAGCGGCAACGGTATTCGCCGAATCGCCCAGCGCCAGGATTTGTACGGACTGCTCGGTTAAGCCGTTCTGGCCCAGCACCACCTGGAGCTCACGCTCGGTGGTCGAGCCGCGGGCGCTGATGCCGACTGTCTTGCCGGCGAGCTGCTTGACAGAGGTGATGCTCTTGCTGGCGACGAGGACGTGCTGGGGTTTACCCGCCAGCGCCAGCACGGTCTTGACAGGCAAGCCACGCGCCGCGGCTTGGACGGAGCTGCCAATGGCGGTGGTGTAGTCAACCTCGCCGGCGGCCACAGCCGCCACCTGGGCCGGCGGCGCCATTTCCTTGAGCTGGACGTCCAGGCCAAGCTCTTTGAAGAAGCCACGCTGGATGGCCACGTACAGCGGGAGCTGGCTCAGGCTCTTGGAAGGGGTCGCGACGGTGACCGTTTGTGGCGGAGGGGATGGCTTGGACGGGGTGGAGGAAGGCGCCAGAGTTGCGCCGCCGCAGACCGAGAGGAGGACCGCGACGAGTGCGAAGGCCAGGACGAGGGACTTCATCGGGCCTAATAGTCCACCAGATCGCCTTGCCGCGTCAACGACAGGCCCAGGTTCTCGAGGGCGGGTCGGGGGCTGTGGGCCAGGATGCGCAGCGGCGGTGGGGCTGTGCTCGCCCGAGGAGCCGTGGTCCAAGCGGAGCAGGATCGCCAAGTTGACCGTGGCCTAGTCTTCGCGGTGCTGCCCGAGCCGCCCCGCCGGCCGGAGTCCGCGGCGGCGTAACCCGAGCGGCGGTGTAGCATTTCCTCCGGATGGAGCCGGCCCGCCAGCAAGCCCTGAGTGGCGTGCGGGTGATCGAGGTCGTTCACCCCTACGGCCAGTACTGCGGCAAGCTGCTGGCCGATCTGGGAGCGGATGTCATCAAGATCGAGCCGCCGGGCGGCGATGAAGCGCGGCGCATCGGGCCGTTTCACGACGGCGCCAGCCTGCACTTCGCCTACTACAACAGCAACAAGCGCAGCCTGGCGCTGGACCTGACCTCGGCTGAAGGGCAGGAGGCGTTTCGGCAGCTCGTCCGCGACGCGGACGCGGTGGTGTACACGCCCGACCACTTGCGGATTCCGGGCCTCGAGGTCACCTACGAGGCGCTCAAGGCGCTGAACCCCAAGCTGGTGGTAGCGGCCATCAGCGGCTTCGCCGCGGGCGGGCCGTACAGCGGCTTCCGCTCCACGCCGTTGGTGACGTTCGCGCTGAGCGGCATCATGAAGAACATCGGACCTCCGGAGGGGCCGCCCGAGCCCGCGCCCGGGCAGATTGCCTTCGACCTGGCGGCGGTGGACGCGGCTAACGGCATCGTTTGCGCGTTGCTCAGCGGCCAGGGGCAGCAGGTCACGGTGGCGGCGCACGAGGTGCTCGCCTCCGAGATCAACCCGCGCGCCCCGGAGCAGTTCGACGACCGGCGGCACCCGCGCTCAGCCAACCCGCAGCTCGCTCCCTCAGGCGCGTTCAAGTGCCTCGACGGGCAGGTGACGTTCTTCATCAACCTGCCAAACCACTGGCAGGGCCTCAAGGAGCTGCTCGGCAACCCGCCCGAGATCGCGGGCCCGGAATGGGACGACCGCACCTACCGCTCGCAGCACGCCGTGTTCCTGGCAGACCTGGTGGAGCAGCGGCTGGCTGGGCGGCGGCAAGCCGACATCGTGGCCGAGGGGCAACGGCTGCGGGTGCCCTGCGGCCCAATCAACACTGTGGAGACGTTCGCTCACGATCCACACGTGCGGTCCCGCGAGTTCTTCGTGGAGGCGGGCGGGCTGCGCATGCCTGGGGCGCCGTACAAGCTGAGCGAGGGCGGTTGGGCGATTCGGCGAGCGGCGCCTTTGCTTGGGGAGGCGAGCAAGGGCTGGGGTGAGGGAAGCCCGAGCATTCGCGGGCGGGACGCCCGCGCTACTAAACAAGGGCAGGCGCTGGCGGGGTTGCGGGCGGTGGCGTTCACGACGGCTTTTGCGGGGCCGACGGTGGGGCGCTACCTGGCCGACCTGGGGGCGGAGGTGATCAAGGTCGAGTCGCGGCGGCGCTGGGACAACACGCGGCACGCCAGCTCGGCCGGCGTGGCCAGCATGACGGAGCCCAACGGCGCGCCCACGGCGCCCGGCTTCGGCTACTTCAACCGCAACCAGCTTGGCGTGGCCATCGACCTCAGCCAGGACAAAGGCCGCGAGCTGATGCTGAGGCTCATCGCCAAGACCGACGTCGTCATCGAGAACTTCAGCTTCCAGGTGCTCCAAAAGTGGGGCTTCACCTACGACAAGCTGAAGGACGTCAAGCCCGACATCATCATGCTGGACATGCAGGGCTTCGGCCAGAGCGGGCCGTTCCGCGACTACCTGTCGTTCGGCTCGGTCATCCACTCCTACTCCGGCCTGGCCAGCCTGTGGGGCTCGGCGCACGGCTTCTTCGTGGACTACATCGCCGCTCAGCATGCCGTGCTGGCGGTGCTGAGCGCGCTGATGCACCGGCGCCAGACCGGGCACAGCGTGCACATCGACCTGGCCCAGCTCGAGACAGCCGGCGCGATGCTGGGCGTGCCGTACATGGATTACTTCGCCAACGGCTATGTGACGGGCTACCAGGACGAGCGCCTGCTGAGGGACGCGCCCACGGGCTGCTACCGCTGCAAGGGCGAAGATGGCTGGTGCGTTGTCGAAGTCACCGGCGACGCCGACTGGCGGCGGCTGCGGGAGGCGATGGGCAGTCCGGGCTGGGCCCAGGACCGCCTCTTCGACACGACCGCCGGCCGCCTGGCGAACCGCGCCGCCCTGGACGAGGGCGTTGCCTCATGGACGGAGCGGCACGGAGATCGCGAGGTCCAGGAGCTGCTGCAGGCAGCGGAGGTACCGGCGGCGGCAGTGGTGGCCTCGCGCGATGTGTTCACCGACCCGCAGCTCGAGGCAACCGGCTTTTACCAGACCATCGACCACACGGCGCTCGGCCCCTGGAAGTATCCGCGCTTGCCGTTGCACCTCTCGGCGTTTCCCGACGGGCCGGCCCGGCCCGCCCCGATGCTGGGCGAGCACAATGGCTACGTCTTTGGCGAGCTGCTGGGCCTGTCCAGTGGGGAGATCGAACGGCTGACCGAAGAGGGGGTGCTTACGTAGGCCAGACTTTGTCATGCCGAGCGCAGCATCAGCCGGCCTGAGGCCACGGATTCTTCGCTCGACGCTCAGAATGACAAATGGGGGGCGGGTGACGGATTCTTCGCTCGACGCTCAGAATGACAAAGGGGCGGCCGGTAGTAAGCCCTTGACTTCCAGATGCTCCAGCAGCCGGCGGAGGCTATGTTCTTCGGTTTCCGATCCGGAATCGAAGACGACGTCCGGGGCTAGGGGCTCTTCGTAAGGGTCGGACACGCCGGTGAAGCCTGGCAGCTCGCCGCGCAGGGCTCGCTGGTAGAGGCCTTTCACATCGCGGCGGGTGAGCTCGTCGATCGAGCAGCGGGCGTAGACCTCCACGAAGCCGCGGCCCTCAGCCTCGATGGCGGCGCGCACCTCCGCGCGCACCGCCCGATAGGGCGAGATAGCGGCGACGATCACCGCCACCCCGTTGCGGGCCAGCAGGCGGGCGACGAAACCGAGGCGGCGGACGTTGGCGTCGCGAGCTTCCTTGGAAAAGCCGAGATCGCTGTTCAGGGTGGCGCGGACCTGGTCGCCATCGAGGACTTCGACCTTGCGTCCGGCCTGTCGCAGCGCGGCGGCCAGCCCTTCGGCGATAGTGCTTTTGCCGGCCCCTGACAGGCCGGTAATCCAGACTGCGAAGCCCGGCTCGGTCATACCCTGGCGGGAGTTTTCGAGGCCACGTGCAAGCCGCACTCGGTCTTGGCGGAGCCTGACCAGCGGCCTGCCCGGGGCGACTCGCCCGGCGTCACTGGCCGCGTGCAGGGCATGCAGCCGATGGAGGGATAGCCCTCGGCGTGAAGCTCATTCACCGGCACGTCGTGCTCGCGGACGTAGTCCCAGACCTGGTCCTCGGTCCAACTCGCCAGCGGGCAGACCTTGACCAGCCCGAAGGTGTCGTCCCATTGCACAGGAGGGATGCTAGCGCGAACGTCGGACTGATCGCGACGGATGCCCGTGATCCAAGCTCGCTTGCCTTTGAGCGCCTGCTCGTTGGGCGCCACCTTGCGCAGCCAGCAGCAGCGGTCGGGGTCGGACCGCCACAGCTCGGCGCCATGCTCCATGGCCTGCTCTCCCACGGACAGCCGTGAATGGTAGCCCAGCGGCTGGATGCCGTAACGGCGGGCAGCCTCATCGCGCAGCGCGTAGGTCTCCGGGAACAGCAGCTCGGTATCGAGATAGAAGACCTCGAGATCGATGCCGAGCTTGGTCACCATGTCCAGCAGGACCATGCCGGAGGCGCCGCCGAAGCTGCAGGCCAGGCTCAGGTCCGGCGAGAACTGCTCACCGGCCCAGGCGAGAATCTCTTCAGGTGTGGCGCTGGCGAAGCGCTCGCTCAGGGCGGGGAGATCGAGGCTGGTCATGCGAGCTGGGCTCGGGGCTCCCTCACCCTAGCCCTCTCCCGCTGCGGCGGGCGAGGGGATGCTTGGGTGGTTGGGTGGTTGGGGAGTATGCCGGCGGCTACGGTGTTGTGGGTGATGGCGTCGATGAGGATGAAGCTGCCGGTGGCGCGGCAGGCGTGGTAGCTGTCTACGAACAGGGGCTGGGTGATGCGCAGCGAGACGCGGCCGATGTCGTTGAGGTTCAGAGTGGTGACGTTGTCGTCACGATCGAGGGTGTTGGGGTTGAGGCGGTGGTGAAGGGCGGTGACGATGGCCCGCACGCGGCGGGTGGTGTGCTGGAGCAGGTAGGGCGTGTCGAGACGGAGCGGCTGGGTGCCAAGCCAGCAGAGGGTTGCATCGAGGGCGTTGGCGGAGGCGGGCGGCTCGTGGGGGGCGCAGATCATGTCGCCACGTGATATGTCCAGGTCGTCGGCTAGGCGGAGGGTCACGCTGAGGGGTGCGGACGCCGCCTCTAAAGGGCCTTCGAAGGCGTCTACCGAATCCACTCGCGTGGTCAGGCCGGCGGGCAGCACCAGCACCTCGTCGCCGGGGCGTACCGAGCCGGCGGCGATTTGGCCGGCATAGCCGCGGTAGTCGTGATGCTCGTGGGACAGCGGCCGGACGACGTATTGGACCGGAAAGCGCAGGGCGCTCAGCCGGTCGCGGGCGCCGGCGGGCGCCTCCTCCAGGCAGCGCAGCAGCGTCTGGCCGCGGTACCAGGGCATGCTGGCCGACGGCTCGACGACGTTGTCGCCGGCCAGGGCCGAAACCGGGATGTAGGCGACCTCGGCCACGTTCAGGCCGCTGGCAAAGGCCTCGAAGTCCGAGCGGATGTCCCGGAATGTTGTCTCCGAATAGTCCACCAGGTCCATCTTGTTGACGCACACCACCAGGCGCGGCACGCCCAGCAGGCTGGCCAGCAGGGCATGGCGGCGGGTCTGCTCGACCACGCCGTTGCGGGCATCGACCAGGATCAGCGCCAGGTCGGAGGTCGAAGCGCCGGTGACCATGTTGCGGGTGTACTGCACGTGGCCGGGGGTGTCGGCGATGATGAACTTGCGGCGCGGCGTGGCGAAGTAGCGGTAGGCCACGTCGATGGTGATGCCCTGCTCGCGCTCGGCGCGCAGGCCGTCGGTCAGCAGCGCCAGGTTCAGGTAGTCGGCGCCCTGCTGGCGGCTGGCGCGCTCGACGGCCTCGAGCTGATCGTCGAAGATCTGCTTGGTGTCGTAGAGCAGCCGGCCGATGAGGGTGCTCTTGCCGTCGTCAACCGACCCGGCGGTGGAGAAACGCAGGAGATTGACAGAGTTCTGAGTTCTGAACTCTGAGCTCTGAGTGCTCAGGTAAAGGTTTGCTGGGGACACCAAGACTAGAAGTAGCCTTCCTTCTTCCGGTCCTCCATAGCGGCGTCTGAGAACTTGTCGTCGATGCGGGTAGCGCCGCGCTCGCCGATGCGGAAGGTGGCGACCTCAGTGATGACCTCACGGACAGTCCGCGCGCCAGAGCGAACAGCAGCGGTGCAGGTCATGTCGCCGACGGTGCGGTAGCGGACTTCAGCCTCGAAGGGCTGCTCGCCCTCCTGGAGGGGCAGGTGGTCGCACACTGCCATCAGCATCCCGGAACGCTCGAACACGGTGCGCCAGTGGGCGTAGTAGATGGACGGCAGCTCCAGCCGCTCCTGCTCGACGTAGGCCCAAATGTCCAGCTCGGTCCAATTCGACAGCGGGAACACACGGACGTGCTCGCCTTTGTGAATAGCGCCGTTGTACACGTTCCACAGCTCCGGCCGCTGGTTCTTGGGGTCCCACTGTCCAAACTCGTCGCGGAAGGAGAAGATGCGCTCCTTGGCCCGGGCCTTCTCCTCGTCGCGCCGGGCGCCGCCGATGGCGGCATCGAAGCCAAGCTCGCGGAGGGCGTCAAGCAAGGTGACGGTTTGCAGGCGGTTGCGGGAGCTGGCTTTGCCGGGCTCCTCGAAGGCGCGGCCCTGGTCGATGGAGTCCTGCACGTAGCGGACGATGAGCTGCTCGCCCAGCTCGTCCATGCGGCGGTCACGGAAGTCGAGCGCCTCGGCAAAGTTGTGGCCGGTATCGATGTGCATCACCGGGAAGGGGAAGCGCGCCGGCCGGAAGGCTTTCTCGGCCAGCCGCAGCAGCACCGCCGAGTCCTTGCCGCCCGAGAACAGCAGCACCGGCCGCTCGAACTGGGCGGCCGTCTCGCGCATGATGTAAATGGCCTCCGCCTCCAGCGGCGCGAGGTGCGTGCTCGACGAGGTGGCTTCAGCGCGCGGGGCAAGCGTGGCGACTGGCAAAACGACTGGACCTCCAACCCGGCTTCGCGGCTATTGTTGACTTTGTCAATCAACTTAGTCGCGTATACGGAACAGCATAGGCGAATCCAGCCACTCTGTCAACAGAAGTGGGCTCGCCGGTGGTTGGTTAGGCTCGGGTGCGGGCGGCCAGGAGGACGGCGCCGGCGGTCTCTTTGAGGCTCCTATGAGCCTTGGCCGCCAGACTTTGGATGCGCTCTTGGGCCTCGGCCTCAGTGACCTCGAAGTCGGCCATGATCAGCACTTTGGCCCGGTGCAGCAGCCGTTCTGTTTCGGCCTCCTCGCGCAGCTCATCGATCTCGAGCCGCAACGCCAACGCGGCGCGGAAGCGCTCGCGCGCCAGCTCAATAGCCGCGAACAGCTTGCGCTCCGTCACAGGCTTCAGCAAGTAGGCGGCGGCACCGGCCCGTAATGCTCGCTCTATCAAGGCCTGCTCGGAGAAGCCGCTGACCAGCAGCACCGGCGCCAAGCTGGCTCCGGAGATGGCTTTGGCCGCTTCGATCCCGTCGAGGCCCGGCATCTTGATGTCCAACAGCGCGACGTCGGGCCGAAGTGTGCGCACGAGTTGGACGGCGCTGGCGCCGTCAGACGCCTCACCCACTACGTCGTAGCCAAGCTGAAGGAGCATCTCCTTGAAGTCTTGGCGCGCCAACGGCTCATCCTCGGCCAGCACGACACGCCCTTTCGCCAGTGCTTGCATGCCTGTCCCATTGAGGCTAGGACACGCAGCCAGGCACTGTAATGTGCAAAGTGCCCAAACCTTTCAGCGCATGTTCTGGCTGTTTGCCCGTAGTCAGTATCGAATTGGGCACTTAGCCTAAAGGAAAGCTTGGGCGGCAACGGCGCCGCCTCGGCTTGGCAAACCGCGGCCCAGGTCGGCACGCCCATAGGTGCCACTCACGTTTACACGAGGAGTGACACTTGTGAACAAGTTCGAAGAGATCAAAGCCGCCAAAGACGGGCTCGACGTCTGGCCGGACATTTTCCGCTACGCGCACGAAGGCTGGGAGGCCATCTCCGACGACGACAAGGCGCGGCTGAAATGGTACGGCCTGTTCTTCCGCAAATACACGCCCGGGCAGTTCATGCTCCGCATTCGCATCCCGAACGGCATCGCCAGCTCGGACCAGCTGCGGACACTGGGCGAGCTCGCCCGCGACTTCTGCCGCGGCGAGCTGCACATCACCACGCGCCAACAGGTGCAGCTGCGCTGGTTCCGGATCGAGGACGTGCCGGAGATGTTTACGCGGCTGGCCGGCGTTGGGCTGGACACGCGGCAGACCGGCATGGACAACATCCGCAACGTGATGGGCTGCCCGCTGGCCGGGTTGAGCACTCACGAGCTGTTCGACGCCTCCCCGGTCGTGCAAGAGTTCACCAGCCGTTTCGTGGGCAACAAGGAGCTCAGCAACCTGCCGCGCAAGTTCAACGTGGCCATCAGCGCTTGCCCGGAGAACTGCCTGCACCTGGAGTCCCAGGACATCGCCCTGACACCGGCGGAAAAACGGGCCGCCGACGGCAGCTTCGTGAAAGGCTTCAATGTCCTAGCCGGCGGAAAGATGGGCTCGGGTGGCTTCACCCCAGCGCAGCGATTGAACGCGTTCGTCACCCCGGGCGAAGCGGCCGAGGTGTGCTTTCAGATTGCCCTCATCTTCCGCGACCATGGCTGCCGCGAGACACGCAGCCGTGCGCGCCTGGCGTTCCTGCTCGAGGACTGGGGCATCGACCGTTTCCGCGCGACAGTGGAACGCAAGCTGGGCCACAAGCTGCCCACAGCCGGCTGGGACCTGCGCCGCCTACGCAAGACCGACCATCTGGGCGTGGCTCCGCAGCACCAGGCCGGCCGGTACAGCGTCGGTCTGGCGGCGGCCGTCGGGCGGCTGACGTCGGAGCAGGTGATCGCCACGGCCAACCTGGCCGACGCCTACGGCAGCGGCGAGGTGCGATTGACCCCCGGCCAGAACCTGATCCTTACCCACATTCCCGATACCCGGTTGCCGGAACTGCTGGCCGAAACGCTGCTGCGCGAGCTGCGGCCCGACCCGCCCGCGGCGCTGCGGGGGACCGTGGCCTGCACCGGCGTGGGGCTGTGCGACCTGGCCATGACCGACACCAAGGCCGACGCGCTGCGGGTGGCACACCGGCTGGACAATGCCGGCCTGCAGCGGCCTGTGGCCATCAGCTGGTCGGGCTGCCCGGCCGGCTGCGCCAACCACCACCTGGCCGACATCGGCCTGCAGGGCGCGCGATCCCGGATTGATGGCGCCATCACCGAGGTCTACCAGGTGTTCGTTGGTGGACGCTCAGGCCGAGCAGCCCGCGCCGCCACGGAGGTGCTGGGCCCAATCCCCGCCAGCGAGATCGCGGACGTTGTGGAGCGGCTGGTCCACGCCCACGAGGCGGGGCAAGACCTCGCTGCCGCCGCGCTCAGCATCGCCGCCGAACGAGACCAGACCAGCCAGGCAGCGGCCTGAGCCAATCCAAGAAGGAGAACGTTCCAATGTTTGCAGAGACAGTCGACTCCATGGCCGCGGTCGCGGTGAAGAAGCATGCCGCGCTGAGCCAATCGGTGCTGCGCTACCTCATCCTGTCAGCCCTGGCCGGCGCCTATGTGGGGCTGGGGATCGCGCTCATCTTCGCCATCGGCGCGCCGCTGGCAAAGGCCGGATCGGTGTTCCTGAAGCCGGTCATGGGTGCTTCCTTTGGCATTGCGCTGAGCCTGGTGATCTTTGGCGGCGCGGAGCTGTTCACCGGCAATGCGCTGGTGCTCACGGTGGGCGCGCTGACCGGCCGCTCGAGCTGGAAGCAGCTCGCCTCGGTGTGGGCCTGGTCCTACGCCGGCAACCTGCTGGGCTGCCTGGCGCTGGCCTGGCTGCTGGCACAGACAGGCCTGTTCGCGGGCGACCCTCAGAAGTCGTTCGTCGAGACGACCGTAGCGGCTAAAATGCACCTCGATTTCGGCGCCGCGTTCGCGCGGGGCATCCTGGCGAACTGGCTGGTGTGCTTGGCGGTGTGGTGCTCCATGCGGACCAACAGCGACGCGGCCAAGCTGGCGATCATCTTCTGGTGCCTGTTTGGCTTTGTGGGCGCCGGCTTCGAGCACAGCATCGCCAACATGACGCTGATGGCCCTGGCGCTGTTCCAGCCGCACGGCGACACGATCTCCTGGCTCGGCTACGTCCAGAACCTCGTGCCGGTTACCCTGGGCAACATCGTCGGCGGGGCGGTGTTTGTCGGCTGCGCCTACTGGTTCACGTCCTCCACCAAAAAGGCCGTGGCTGCGTTCCAGCCGCGGCTGGCGGCTTAGGACAGGGCTAGGCCGACGGGGTGTCTGGCGCCGACGACACCCTGGGCCTCGCCGTAGAGGTTGGTGTCGATCATGACGTGGTTCGGGTCGCGGACGATGCCCATCGGGTCCAGCCCCTGCTGCACTCGCTCGATCTGGTCCTTGGTCAGCTCGCGCAGCATGTGCACGCCGCGGTCCGACCAGCTCAGGTGCTCCGTCGTCCTGTCGGCGATTGGCCCCTGCGTCTCCCAGGCCATGTGGTCCTGGTTGCGCACTGAGTCAAGGGTGAAGCGCGCTTCCGGATGGAGCTTGTCGGGCGGGTACTTGTAGGGCTCGAGGTACTCCACCGGCGGGTCGCCCTCATCCTCTACCAGGCTGCCGTCCGGCGTGGGCGTGAAGTTCACGTCGATGTGGTTGGTGTGGGTGTCGTCGATGGGAATGCGAATCTGGGTGTTGGCGCCCTGGCGCAGGATGTTGGGGAAGATCAGCGGGTGCTCGTCGGTCTTGCCGTTGACGTACTCGCGGTGCTTGACGATGCCGTACCACTCGATGCGGAACTCGGTGCTGAGCACGTCGTCGGTAAAGCCACGCGTGGTGCTGGCCGGCTTCTTGCCGCGGCCGATGTGCTCCTGGTGCAGGATCTGCAGGTGGGCAGGGTCGACCGAGTTCTCCATGGCCTGGAACCAGTTGCAGTCCAGCCGCGGATGCACCACGATCTTCCGGCGCCCATCCTGGCGCACCCACACGTCGTACCTGGGGATCTCGGGCGCCGGCAGCGGGCCCAGGTAGGCCCAGTACATGCCGATGAACCGCTGCACCGGGCAGCTCTTCTGCTTGACCGTGCGCAGGATGGCGTCGTTGCGCTCCGGCGGCGTCTCCAGGATGTCGCCGCCGGTGTCGTACAGCCAGCCGTGGTAGGCGCAGGAGATGCCGCGCTCCTCCACCCGCCCGTAGCACAGCGAGGCGCCACGGTGCGCGCAGCGGTCGTTCAGCAAGCCGATACGACCTGACTTGTCGCGGAACAGCACCAGGTTCTC
>DAIUFO010000064.1:0-13913 GCA_036844545.1 Chloroflexota bacterium | reverse complement strand
GGCCTGGTAGATCGGCTTGTGCCTGGTGGTGATGCAGCTGATCTCGATGTAGGGGTGGTTGCCGCCGGTGCCCATGTAGCCGGCGTACTCGCCGAACGGCCCTTCATGCTCCCGGCCGGTGGGCGGGATGCGGCCCTCGATGACGATCTCGGCCGTGGCCGGCACCAGCAAGTCGACGGTCTTGCCGCGTACAACGTCCACCGGCTCGCCGCGGACGGCCCCAGCCACCGCCAGCTCGTCCACGCCATAGGGGAAGGGCGTGACCGCGGCCAGGCCGATCACCGGGTCGGTGCCGAACACAATGGCCACGTCGGTGGGCTTGCCCAGCGCGTCGTTCTTGCGGATGTGGTGGTTCATGTTGCGCGGCGGGTTGATCATGATGCCCAGCCGGCGGGCGCTCTTCTCTTGGACGCGGTAGGTGCCGACGTTCTGGGCGCCAGTCTCGGGGTCCTTGGAGATGACGAAGGGCGAGGTGTGGTATGGCCCCGGGTCCTGGCCCACGGTCCAAATCGGCACCGGCAGCTTGACCCGCTCGACCTCGGCGTCGCAGTAGACCTCCTCCTGGCAAGGACCCTGGGCGACGATACGCGGGTCGACCGGCTGCTCGGTGGCCTTGGCCCAGCGCTCCTGGACGCGCTCGATGGGGCACTCCATGGCCAGGGCGTAGATGGCGCGCGAGCCGCCCAACACGCCCACCACCAGCGGGATGTCGTGGCCCTTGATGTGGTCGAACATCAGTGCCGGCCGCCGCTCCTGGGGGATGCGCCGGAAGGTCTGGCGAGCGACGGCGGAGATTTCCCAGTCTTTGTCGACTTCGGCATTAACGTGGGCCAGCAGGCCAGCCCCCTCGAGCCGTTCTAGATACTGGCGTAGGTCGCGATATGGCATTGCGGTCCCATTCTACGAGCCGCCCGGTGGTTCCCTCTACACTTCGACCATGGCCATTCAGACGCCAATCGAAGTCATTCACAAGCTGACCCCCGACGATGTCGAGCGCATGCTTGACTCCGGGGAGATCGATTCTGAGCGACGCTTTGAGCTGATCAACGGGGAGATTGTCGATGTGCCGCCAGCAAAGCCGGACCATGGGTACTGGGAAGCCAAGATCGTCATGCTGCTTGGCATCTTCGCGCGCGAGCACGGTGGGGGTGTCTTCGGCAGCAGCGCGGGGTTCAGGGTTGGCCGCGACCGGCTGCAGCTGCGGGCAGCTGACGGGTCGTACTTTGCGCCGGGACGGTTTCACGGTCCGACTCATGACTTCAGCTATGAGGCGCCTGACCTAGCCGTTGAGATCCTGTCGGACGATCAGTACGCCAACGCGTACGCCATGACGAAAGCCGGCGAATACTTCGATGCGGGCTGCACGCTGGTTTGGTTCGTGAACGGCCGCGAACGGACGGTGCGGGTGCATCGCGCCGGATCGAACGAGATTCTCATCCTGCACGAATGGCACACCATCACGCTGGAGCCGATCATCGCCGGCTTCGCGGTGCAGGTTTCGGAGTTCTTCAGCTAGCCAGGAGCTGTTTGGGGTTCTCTTCCAGGATCGTGCGGCTGGCGGCATCGCCCAAGCCAGCGGCGACGACGGACGCAACCGGGTCCGGATCCCCAATCGGGAAGGGATAGTCCGAGCCCAGGACGACGCGGTCGGGGCCGACGATGTCGCACAGCATGCGGATGGCCGGTACGGTCATGACGCAGGTGTCGTAGTAGAAGCTGCGTAGGTAGTCGCCCGGCGCACCCTTGGCCATCGTCGCGTCCGGGTGGCTGCCTATGAAGTAGCTGCGATCGAAGCGGCCGCTCTGGAAAGGCAGGAAGCCGCCGCCGTGGACCAGCACCAGGCGCAGCCGCGGATGGCGATCCAGCACGCCGGCCAGGATCATGCGGCTGGCGACGAGCGTCGTATCGATAAGCCGGTGCCAGAGGTTGCCGAACTCAGCCGAGTCCGGAATGCTGCTGGCCGGGCCAATCGTCGGCGGGTGCAGCACGATGGTCGCGCCCAGCGCCTCCGCGGCCGACCACACCTCGTCGAGGGCGGAATCCCAGAGGTTGGAGGCGCCGGGGTTGGTGGAGATCATCACACCTGGCAGCTTCAGCTCCTCGACCACTCGCCGCAGCTCGCGCGCGGTTGCAGCCGCCTCGCCGAAAGGCAGCGTGCCCATGGCGATCAGCCGGCCGCCTGAGGCAGCGCAGGCCTCGGCCAGCGCGTTGTTGAGGACCTTGGCCCAGTCGGCGGCCCTAGCGCCAAGCTCGTAGCCTTGCAGATCGAGCCACGGGGAAACGACCTGGCCGCGCATCTGGCGCTCGTCCAGCCAGCGCACGCGCTCCTCGAAGTCGAGCATCTTGCCCGCCAGCGGTCGCAGTTTCTTGCCACCTGGCATCGACACCACGGGCCCCTGCTCGCCATCCGCCACAGCCATGCCCCCGTAGTGGTCGCCATTGCGCCGGATCTCGTCCAGGACGGCGCGGGGGATACCATGAGCGTGAACGTCAACAGCAGCGTGATCAGCCATCGCCGCCCAGCCTAACATGCCATGTTCCGTCCAAGCCGTCAGCTTCGACCTGTGGCAGACGCTGATGCTCGACACCAAGGAACAGGCCCGACGGCGGGCCGAGTTGCGGGGCGGGCGCATCCACGCGGCCCTGACCGGCGCCGGCTTCGGCGCCACTCGCGAGGAGGTGGAGGACGCCTGCCACGCCATCTGGCGAGAATGGGAGACGCGCTATTGGGACAAGATGGTGGACCCGGGCTTCGATGCCCAGATCGCCTGGCTGTGCGATCGCTTCGGCGTGCCGGAAAATGCCCAGCAGGTCGTCGGCGACGTGCGGGCCGGCTACGTCGAGCCCGTGTTTGTGCTGCCTCCGCGGGTCGACCCAGCTGCCCTCGCCGTGCTCAGCCAGCTCCAAGCTCAGGGCCTGAGGCTGGGCCTCATCTGCAACACCAGCGTGACGCCCGGTTTCGCGCTGCGCCGGCTGCTGGCTGACTGGGGGCTGGACCGGCTGCTGACGGTCCAGCTGTTCAGCGACGAGCTGGGCATCCGCAAGCCGGCGCCCGCCATCTATCACCAAGCAGCGCGCGAGCTGGGAGTGGACATCTCGGCCATGGTCCACGTGGGAGACCGGCTGGACGTCGACGTGGAAGGAGCCATCGCGGCCGGAGCGAGAGGACTGCAGGTGGGGCCCGAGATGCAATTAAGCCAGCTTGCCCTACAATTACGTCAAATCGAATAAAGACCTTCGGGGCAGGGTGCGGCGCAAGCCAATTCCCGACCGGTAGTAAGCCCGCCGCGAGGCGGGTAAGCCTACGGGCCGCCGCGGAAGCGATGGCACGATCTGGTGTGAATCCAGGGCCGACCGTAAAGTCTGAACGGGAGAAGGTAGATCCTTACTCGTGGCGCGAGCCCCGGAGTCCATACGGACTTCGGGGTGTTTATGTCTCAGGCGCTGGAGCTGGCCGCGCAGGCGCGCGGACGGACCAGCCCCAACCCCATGGTGGGCGCCGTGGTGGTGCGCGACGGCCGTGTAGTCGGCCGCGGCTATCACCACCGCGCGGGTGAGCCGCACGCCGAAGTCCTGGCCCTGCGGGAGGCCGGCGAGCTGGCCCGGGGCGCGACCCTGTGCGTCACGCTGGAGCCCTGCTCGCACGCCGGCCAGACGCCGCCCTGCGCGCCGGCGGTTGCTGAAGCCGGCATCAGTGAAGTGTTCGCCGCCATGGAGGACCCCAACCCGCTCGTGGCCGGCGAGGGCCTGCGCTTGCTCCGCGAGCGCGGCGTGGCGGTCCACACCGGCCTGCTCGAGTCCGAAGCGCGCCGGCTGAACGAAGCCTTCGTCAAGCGCATCACGACCGGCCTCCCCTTCGTGGAGATCAAGGTGGCCATGACGTTGGACGGCAAGATCGCGACCTCCTCCGGCCGCTCCCGCTGGGTCTCGGGCGAAGCTGCCCGCCGCTGGGTCCACCAGCGGCGCGACCAAGCCGATGCTGTCCTCGTCGGCGCGAACACCGTCCGGCTGGATGATCCCCAGCTGACGGTACGCCCCGCGCCGCCAGATGGACGGCAGCCGTTGCGCTGCGTGGTGACGGCGTCAGGCGATTTGCCTGCCGAGGCGCAGCTGTTCACCGACGGCGCGGCGGCGGCGCTTGTGTTCTGTTCTGAGGACCATGTGCCGGAGCAGCTCACCCAAGCCTCCTTTGTCATGCTGAGCGAAGCGAAGCATCCGGACCTCGGGGCAGCGGATTCTTCGCTCGACGCTCAGAATGACAAGGGAGGCGTCGACCTCTCCGCCGTCCTCCGCCACCTGGCTGAGCGCGGCGTGAACGACGTGCTGGTTGAGGGCGGCGGCCAGTTGAACGCGAGCCTGTTGCGGGCCGGGCTGGTGGACCGGGTGAGCGCCTTCGTGGCGCCCAAGCTGTTCGGCGGCTGCGCGCCCGGCGGGTTCGGCGAGCTCGGCGTGCGCGACCCCAGCCAGGCTATTTACCTCGAGGACCTTCACGTCGAGCAGGTCGGCGAGGACTGGCTGTTCAGAGGGAGGCCGTCGGCGTGTTCACGGGCATAGTGGAGGAGCTGGGCACAGTGGCCAGCATCCACGTGAACGGGAGCGGCGGCCGGCTGCGGCTGCAGGCGCCCAAGGTCAGCGATGGGCTCCGAGTCGACGAGAGCGTGGCCACCAACGGCGTGTGCCTGACCGCTGTCGCCATCGACAGGCAGCAGTTCGAGGTGGACCTCGCCCCCGAGACCCTGTCGCGCACGAACCTCGGCCAATTGCAGCCAGGCGACCAGGTCTGCCTGGAGCGCTCGGTCACGCTGGCAACGCGCATGGGCGGCCACCTCGTGCAAGGACACGTCGACGGCACGGCCACCATTACCGCCGTCGAGCCGGAGGGCATCCAGCGCACAATCCGCTTCGAGGCCAGCCCGGACGTCGTGCGCTACATCGTGCCCAAGGGTTTCGTCGCGTTGGACGGCGTCAGCCTGACGGTGGTCGATTGCGACGCCAGCAGCTTCAGCATCGCCCTCATCCCGCACTCGGCCGAGATGACCACGCTTGGCTTCAAGGGTGTGGGCGACGCGGTGAACGTCGAGGTCGACATGATCGCCAAGTACGTCGAGCGCTTCGTGGAGCAGCGCCGTGGCTGAGCCGTTCGCCAGCATCGACCAGGCGCTCGAGGATATCCGCGCTGGCCGGATGGTGGTCGTGTGCGACGACGAGGATCGCGAGAACGAAGGCGACCTGACCATGGCCGCCGAGAAGGCCACCCCGGCGGACATCGCCTTCATGGCCACGCACGGTCGCGGCTTGATTTGCGTGCCGCTCACCGAGGAGCGCTGCGATCAGCTCCAGCTGCGGCAGATGGTCAACAACAACACGGCGACGTTCGGGACGGCCTTCACGGTGTCCGTCGAGGCCAAGGGCCGGACAACCACGGGCATCTCCGCCTTCGATCGCGCGGCGACCATCCAGGCGCTCATCGACCCCGAGGTCACGTCTGATGACCTGCTGCGGCCGGGGCACACCTTCCCCCTGCGAGCGCGGGAAGGCGGCGTGCTGCGCCGCGCCGGGCAGACAGAGGCCGCCGTCGACCTCGCGCACCTGGCCGGCCTGTACCCGGCCGGCGTCATCTGCGAAGTCATGAAGGACGACGGCACGATGGCCCGCGTGCCGGACCTGGTGGAGTTCTGCGCCAAACACGGCCTCAAGATGATCACCGTTCGCGACCTCATCGAATACCGCCTCGGGAGCGAGAAGCTGGTGCGGCGGATCGCCGAGGCGCGGCTGCCGTCGGCGCACGGCGAGTTCAGGGTCCTGGCCTACTGCGGCCTGGTCGACAACGAGATCCACCTGGCACTGGTCCACGGCGAGATCGATCCGGAGAAGCCGGCACTGGTCCGCGTCCACTCCGAGTGCCTCACGGGCGACGTGTTCAGCTCGCTGCGCTGTGACTGCGGCGAGCAGCTCGTGGCGGCCATGCAGCGCATCGGCCTGTCCGACAGTGGCGTGCTGGTCTATTTGCGGCAGGAAGGCCGGGGCATCGGCCTGGCCAACAAGCTGGCAGCCTACGGCCTGCAGGACCAGGGCCAGGACACGGTCGAGGCCAACGAGGCGCTCGGCTTCGCCCCCGACCTGCGCAATTACGGCATCGGCGCGCAGATCCTGCGCGACGTCGGCGTGTCGCGCATGCGGCTGATGACCAACAACCCGCGCAAGATCGTGGGGTTGGAAGGCTACGGCCTGCAGATCGTCGAGCGCGTGCCGCTGGAAATGGCGCCTAACGACATCAACGCTAACTACCTGATGACCAAGCGCATTAAGCTCGGCCACTTGTTCGACAACGTATAGGAGCTGCTGTTGGCCAAGATAATCGAGGGACCACTGATCCCACCCGGCGACCTCAAGATCGGCATCGTGGTGGCGCGCTTCAACGACGCCATCACCAGCCGGCTGCTGGACGGCACTTTGGAGGGCCTGCGCCGCCACGGCGTGGCCGACGACGCGGTCACCATCGCCAGGGTGCCGGGCTCGTTCGAGATCCCGCTGGCGGCCAAGGAGCTGGCGGCCAGCCAGAAGTTCGACGCCATCATCACCCTGGGCTGCGTCATCCGTGGCGACACGCGCCACTTCGAGTTGGTGGCCGACGGCTGCGCCGCCGGCGTGCGCCAGGTAAGCCTGGAGTGCCGTGTGCCGGTCATCTTCGCGGTGCTCACGGTGGAGAACGCCGGCCAGGCCAACGACCGCGCCGGCCTCAAGATGAACCGCGGCCAGGAAGCCGCGGCCGAGGCCATCGAGATGGCCAACCTCATGCGCGCGCTGCGGGCGGGCGGCTAACTCGCGCCGTCGCAGGCGAGCGTGCCGAGGCTCCCTTTGCGGGCCCATACGGCGTATAAGGGGTCGCTCCGGCCTGGATGCGGGCTGAGGTCGGTCAGCGTGGCGTGCCGCCAGCAGGCACTGTCTTCAAAGTACCGCTGCACCAGCTGGCCGTGTCGCATGTCGTCGAAATACAGCCAGGCGGCGATGGCTTTGGTCGGGAAGCAGCGGTTCGAGAATGAAACCACGAACGGTCCGTTTGGCCGCAGCACGCGGCCGACCTCGCGAAAGACATCGACCGGGTGCAGCAGGTACTGGACGCTGACCGTACACAGCGCTACGTCAAAGCTGGCATCCTCGTACGGCAGGTGCGGGTCTGTGTTGAGGTTGTGGATCAGATGGTCGGTAAGCTGGCTGTTGGCCGCCATCTCCTCGTCGTTCATACCAAGCCCGGCAACGCGCCGGCAGCGTGCCCGTACGTCCTCCGGCAGATGGCTGAGGTAGGCCGACATCAGGTCCAGGACGTCAGCGTCATCCGGCACGAGATCGCGAAGAAACCGGCCCAGGGCCGCTATGGCCTCGTCGTCTATATGCGCCAGCAGGCGTGGCTCGACGTAAAAACGCTCGTCCGCCGTTTCATCCTGCCGGCGAAACAGCTCCGGCGGGACCTCAGCCATCGGCGGCTTGGCCCACCGAGCAACCGGCCTCAGCCAGTCAGCGGCACGGCTGCTGATATGCGCGGCGTATCGCCGGTTACCCGCCGCAACATCCTCATGCCTACCTCCCCAAGAACTCGCGCATCCTGCAAGGCGTGCCCTCTTTGGCGCACTCCCGCTCGAACAGCTCCAGGATGCGCGCATCCTCGTCTCCGTATTCGACCTGGTAGCCGCCCTCCTTGGCGGACACGTCGGCGCCCTCGCCGGTGCGCCGGCTCTCGATGACGTTGTAGCGGCGGCTGCCGAACGGGCCGAAGACCAGGTAGCGGGCCGGGATGGACGAGGTATTGAAGTGCTGATGATAGGTCGGTCCGTCCGGCGGCGCAAACAGCACGCCCGGCTTCCAGTCCACGCGCACCGTGTTCATCGGGTCCTGGCCGGCCCGCCACAACAGGCTGTAGCCGTGTCCGCTGACGAGAATGATGTTTGCCCCGGAGTTATGAAAGTGACCCTTCTTATAGGTGCCGGGATCGAAGTGCGAAATGTGGGAGTGCATCACGCTTTCGGCGAACGTGAGCGTGATGCTGCTGCCGGCAGCACCGCGCTCGTGCCAGACCGGCAGCTCCAGCGTGCGCAAGTCCGGGACGAAATTCGTCTCCCACTGATGCGCGCCTGCCCTGACCGGTCTGAATTCGCCCTCGCCGCTGAAGTAGCGCTCCTCACCAAACCGCTGCGGGAACTGCCAGGGGTTGTCGAAGATGAAATCCGGGCTGTTGTGGTACATGCCGATCACGATCGGCAGCGTGGTGACCGACACCAGCCTGGCCGGCTCTGAGCCGGAGCCATTGAAGTATTGATGCTTGGCGTTGAGTGGAATGCCGAACGCGGCGCCTTCCGCCCATTCGAACGTATGCTTGCGGCCGTCGGGGAGCTCGACGGACGTGGATCCCCGCCCGGACACGACGTGGACGAACTTCTCGAACAGGTGGTGCTCGATCTTAGTCTGGCCGCCCGGCGGGATTTCCTGCACGAAGGCATTCAGAAAATCGCTTCGGCCGGTCAGGTGCACGTAGGCGCCAAGGCCGCCCACGCGTTGCCACGGCTCGAGCGGCAGCGTCGTGCAATCGACGCTGTACTCCTCGTAGATGGGGATGCCCTCGGTCGCCAGGAACTCCCGGTACGGATTCCGGCCGTGGTACGTCTTGACGACTTCGGGATCGGGGATGTCAAGCGTGCTTATGGCCATCGTTGCGTCTCCTGACTAGGCTGCTGAAGACCCATTCTATGGCCAACCCATCCAATCACACAGCGCCTTGCCCATCACCAGCTCCCGGTCGGCAGGTGTCAGACAGGCCAGGTGCTCCGTAAACATCCCAATCGCTTGCCGGTAATTGGAGCTCAACGAGCAGCCTGGACGCCACGATCTCGTCAGATCGCTGCCCCACAAGAATCGTTTTGGGCCGAAGGCTTCGAGTGCTCGGCAGACGTGAGGGTGCAGATCCTCGAACGGGTACGGAACCGACGAGTGGTTTGGCAGGCCGTCAGCTTTAACCACGACGTTATCGAAAGCAGCCAGGCGGACCAATTCGTCGACAGCCTCTTTGGGGTCTTCCGCGGCAGGTCCCAGGCCGAGATGATCGATGGCGATCTTGAGCCGCGGATGGTCGCGCGCCACTCGACCAATGTGCGCCAGCTGACCTGGCGCGTTGACCGTGACCGGCACACCCGCTTGCTCCGCCGCGGGCCAGACCCAGTCTGTTGAGCCATCAGTCAGCAACGGCGCCAGGTGCTTGTGATGGAAGCGCAAGCAAAATCCAATCAGGCCGCGCCCCCTCCAGCCTGTAAGGCGGTCGCGGCTTTTCGGGTCTCTCAACGCCAGCACGCCCACCGCCCTGAATCGATCCGGATGCTTCGCCACAGCCTCCACCACAACGTCGTTACCGTCGTCACCATCGTCCGACCATGACGTGGGCGCAAGGACTACCCTGTCCACACCGCACTCGTCCATCAGCGCCAGCAACTCGGCGGCCCTGAACGGCTCCGGCCGCTGTGGAACGCTGCCTGGCGCGACCCGCTGCCAAAGATGAACTTGTGCGTCGACGATGAGCATGGCCGTATTATCCGGGACATGACCAAGCTCTCGCTGGCTCTCCTGCCCCTGCTCGTTCTGACGGCCTGCGCGGGAGCCGCTCCCCAGGCGCCGCCCGCGGCAGGGAGCTCAGCCTCCATTTCCGCTTCCGTCAAGCCCGCGTCGGGCGCCTCTAGCGTGGCGCTGGGCACCCTTGCCAATGTGGAGACGGCCGCGATGTCGGTGGCCGGCAGCCACTGGCCGGAGTACGTGGCTCAGAGCAAGGGCTTCTATCAGAAGGAGGGCCTCGACGTCAAAACAACGGTGATGAACGCGGATGCGACTGTCAGCGGCCTAGTTGGCGGCTCGATCGATATTTCGTTCACGAGCGCGGCGGGCTTTGCGTTCGCGGTGGACAAGGCTGCCAATCTGCTGGACATTGGGGCAGGTATCGACCGGGCGCCATACAAACTAATGTCGCCGCCCCAGATCAAATCAGTCGGCGATCTCAAGGGCAAGATCGTCGGCGCCGCGAGTGCCGTCGAGCCGTACACACAGGTGATTCGCGACATCCTCAAGAAAGGCGGCCTTGACCCGGAGAAGGATGTTCAATGGACGTTCGGCAGCAGTTCCAACACGCGCATGCAAGCGCTGCTTGGCGGCGCCGTGCAGGCGACGCTGGTCCTGCCACCCGAGGACGGTGAGCTGCGGGCCAAAGGCTATAACACGCTGGCCTCAACGCTCGACTACTACCCCAATCTGCAACTGAGCCTGACCGCCGTACGAAAGGATTGGGCCCAGCAGCATCAGGACACGGTCCGTCGCTACATGAAGGTTCAGGCTGAGGCCAGCCAGTGGCTCAATGATCCTGCCAACAAGCAAGAGGCTGTTGACATACTGGCGAAGGTCACGAAATCCCAGCCGAGCTCCGCCGCGGAGGCCTACGACGCCTTCGTCACGCAGGCCAACGCGTTTCCCAACGATGCCTGCGTCCAGGAGACCGGCCTGCAAAAGCTCATCGACGTCCTGAAAGCCCAGGGCCAGATCCAGAACATCCAGTCCATGCCCACCAGCCAATACATCGACCGCCAATGGTGCCTTCACTGACGGCAAACCCCCTGTTGGCTGCACGTTCACTGCAGGGACGACATAATCTGATGGAGATGGCGACTGCAATCAAGACTGACCACCCGCACGTGGTGAGGGTGCCTGGCGTGTTAGGTGGCCAGCCGATTGTCGATGGCTTCCGCGTTAGCGTTGCTTCTGTAGCTCGATTCCTGAACAGCGGCACTTCGCCGGAGGAGATCATCGCTACTTACCCGCACGTGGGCGCCGCCGCCATCTATGACGCCATCAGCTACTACCTCGACCACAGGACCGAGATAGATCAGCTCATCGCGGAATCCACGCCAGAGGCGCTGCAAGAGCACTACGGGTTTACCGTCGGAGAGAAAGGCCGGGTCATCTTCAAGGACCGGTGACGCCTCGTCTCTACCTCGACGAGGATGTGCTCCCCGACCTCGCTCAACTCTTGCGGGCGAGGGGCTATGACGCGGTGAGCGCTCAGGAGTGGGGTGCCTTCAAGCTGACGGACAGTGAGCAGCTCGAACGTGCCTGCGCCGATCAGCGCACGATCCTTACGTACAACTACCGCCACTTCCTGGACCGGGCGATCGAATGGGGCGCGGAGGGACTGTCGCACTTCGGCATCGTCATCTCCTATCGCCAGTACAGCCGGGAGCAGTTGGGCGAGGTCGCGCGCGTGGCGGAGTCGATGCTGCAATCGCTCACTGCCGAAGGGCTGGTCAACGCCGTGATTGTCTTAGATGACTTCCGACCGTGAGGCACGAGCCACGTACCCCAGTTCCTGGGGCAGAAAAACCGTGTGGCCCGCCAGCTTCGGCTGGCGGGCCACGTTGTTGCTTGCGAGGTTTTCGTCAAGGAACAGGGCGATCATCTGCTCTTCTGCCGCTGTAATAGGCTTCCTGGTCCCGACGGCTGATCGCATCCATCTCGTCCGGGTGATCCGTCGCATAGGCAAGGGCCTCATATACGGCGCCGACCGGCAGCGAGTAGTCGTCCGCAATCTCTTCAGGCGTGGGACCGTGCCGCCGAATATCCATGATGTCGAACGCCCGCATGCGGTGGCCGGCGATTCGGGTCACTCCGTTCTGCTGCTCCAGATGCCTGTATTGGATGGCCATACTTGTTGTCTGATCCTCAGGGATAGCTTAACGAAGCAACTCCCCCGTTGCCGCGGACTCATAGGGCGCATCCAAAAGGGAGGGTTGGCTCCGCTGGTTGACCGGTGCATCGCTCACCGAACGGCTGTGGACCGCTCTGGCGGCTTGCCTGCCGAAGGCTGGAGCGAGATGGGGTAAAGCTCGCCGTGCTTGATGGTGGCGAGGAGGTGGCCGGGGCGGACCAGGACATCTACGCCGTCTAACGGATTGGCGTCGAGCAGGAGAGCGTCGGCGGACTTGCCGGGCTCGATCGTTCCGACCGTGGCGCCGAGCCCAACCTTCTCGGCGGCATGGCGAGTGCCGGCAAACAGGACGTCTTTGGCGGGTATACCAGCCCGCGCGAGGAGGGTGATTTCGCGGAACGTCGCTCCCGGTCGCGATAGGACCGTGGCGATGTCGCTGCCGGCGGCCCATTTGACTCCGGCGGCCTGCATCGCCGGCAGGACCCTGAAGGCGGCACGCAGCCGCTCCAGGCATTCGACCTTGGGGTGGTGTGGAAACTCGTTCTGCCCCCAGCGCGGCTCGCGCGCGCGGAACGCATCGCTCTCGGCTTGGGACATGCAGCCATCCGCGACCAGCTCGGCGAGGTAGGCGTCGTCGCCGGCCCGTCCGATCTGCTCCCATGCGGCGAGGGTCGGTGTCAGGTAGGCCCCGGTTCGCCGCAGCACCTCGGTCAGCCGCTCGGCCTCGGCCTCTTCGCGGCCCGGAGTGGGCAGGAAGGAATGCTCCAAACCGTCGGCTCCGGCTTCGAGTGCGTCGAGGGAGTCTCGCTCGGTGCGGACGTGCACCACGACGCGAACGCCACGCTCGTGCGATTCCGCGACGATCGTCTGGAGGGCCTGCAGCGGAAGCTTTTCCGGCGAACCGGACTCGCCGTCGTAGATGACCTTGATCACGTCCGGCTGCCGTTCCATCAGCGCCCGCAGCCTGGCAACGGCGGTAGGAGCGTCGCCAATCTCGTAGGCGCAGGTCGGATTGTGATGCAGACTCATAGGCCAGCCATTGATCCCGGTGAAGGATGGCCCGGCGAACAGGAGCTGAGCTCGGCCAGCTGGTCCGCTGCTGCGCTGCCGGTCACGGAAGGTGCTGTAAGGATCGACGGGGCCGCCAAGATCGACCACTGACGTAATGCCGCTGGCCAGGTAATCGCTCAGGGTGTGATCGAGCGCAGCCTGACTGGCCTGCTCGTCGTCCTTCAGGATGGGACGCAGGTGAGTGTGAGATTCCCACAGACCGGGGACAAGAAACCTGCCTTGCCCATCAATCGTCGTAGCGCCAGCTGCGTCCCGCTGGGTATGGGCAGCTCGCCTCAGAGGCTCGAAAACTCCGTCGCGGATGACGACGTCCATGCCACTGGCGGGGGCAGCGCCGCTGCCATCGATGACGGTCACGTTCTTGATGATGAGATTGGCAGCCATGGCGCGACTCCTCTGCTGAAGGTGTTCTGCATATTGTGGCTAACATGAGCGACGGAATGAGCCTATCCATGGAGATGTGGGAGCGCATCCAACCGATCCTGCGCGCCCAGTTCGAGCATCCCTTCGTGCGTGCCCTGGGTGACGGGACGCTGCCGCGGGAGAACTTCGAGTTCTACATCCGGCAGGATGCGCTGTATCTCGACCAGTTCGCCAAGACCTTCGCCTTCGCCGCGACGCGGACCAGCGATCATGGGGAGATGGAGCGTTTCGGCCAGCTGCTGATTGAGACAATCGTGGTCGAGCGCTCACTGCACGCCGAGTACGGCCAGCAGTTGGGACTGACTCCTGAGCAGCTGGCGGCCACACCAATTGCGCCCACAAACTACGCCTACACTCGCCATCTGCTGACGCTCTCAGCCACTGGCAGCCTGCCTGAGCTGCTGGCGGGCATCCTGCCGTGCGCCTGGATCTACTCAGAGGTAGGGCGTCATTTCACTTCGCTGGGCCAGCCGGCGCCCGGCCATCCGTACGAGAACTGGATCAGGCTGTACTCCGCACCCGAGTTCGAAGAGGTCGGGCGCTGGCTGCGCGAGCGGCTCGACAAGCGCGCCGCCGAGTTGTCGCCGGCCGAGAAGGCGCGTTGCCTGGACGCGTTCGTGATCAGCTCTCGCTACGAGTACATGTTCTGGGACATGGCTTGGCGCCAGGAGACCTGGCCGGTCTGACC
>DAIUFO010000063.1:0-14244 GCA_036844545.1 Chloroflexota bacterium | reverse complement strand
CCGGTCCTACGCGGACGGCGAAAGCGGCGGGCGAGGGAGGAGACTATTTCAGGCCGGCGTCGGCGGCGATGGCCGCGGCTTTGTCGGTTTCCTCCCAAGGCAGCTCGATGTCCGTGCGGCCGAAGTGGCCGTAGGCCGCGGTCGCCTGGTAGATCGGCCGGCGCAGACGCAGGTCGCGGATGATGGCCGCCGGCCGGAGGTCGAAGTGCTTGAGCACCAGCGCGTGGATCTTGTCCTTGTCGATGTGCTCCGTGCCGAAGGTCTCGCAGAACACCGACAGCGGCTTGGCCACGCCGATGGCGTAGGCGATCTGCATCTCGAAGCGATCGGCCAGGCCAGCGGCGACGACGTTCTTGGCCACGTAGCGAGCCATGTAGGAGGCCGAGCGGTCGACCTTCGTCGGGTCCTTGCCGGAGAAGGCGCCGCCGCCGTGGCGGGCCATACCGCCGTAGGTGTCGACGATGATCTTGCGGCCGGTGAGGCCCGAATCGCCCTGCGGGCCGCCGATTACGAAGCGGCCAGTCGGGTTGACGTAATACTTCGTGCTCGCGTCCGGGCCCACGCCGGCGCCCTGCTGGCAGCGGTTCAGCACCGGCATGATCACCAGCTCTTTGACCTCTTGAAATATCTGGTCGTGGGTGGGCTCGGGGTCGTGCTGGGTGGAAATGACCACGGTATCGATGCGCACCGGCTTGCCGTAGGAATACTCGACCGTGACCTGGCTCTTGCCGTCCGGCCGGAGGTACTTCAGCAGGCCTTGTTTGCGGACCTTGGAAAGCTGGCGAACGAGCTCGTGAGCCAGAGCGATGGTCATCGGCATCAGCTCCGGCGTTTCGTTGCAGGCGAAGCCAATCATCATGCCCTGGTCGCCGGCGCCGATGGCCTCGATCTCCGCGTCCGACATCTCGCCGGTGCGGGCCTCGAGCGCCTTGTCCACGCCCATGGCTATGTCCGGGCTCTGCTTGTCGAGGGCGACGGTTACGCCGCAGGTATTGGCGTCGAAGCCGTAGTCCGAGTGGTTGTAGCCGATGTCTGAGATCGTGCGGCGCACGATGCCCGGAATGTCGGCATAGCCGCTGGTGGTGATCTCGCCCATCACCAGCACCAAGCCGGTGGTGCAGGCAGTCTCGCAGGCCACGCGGGCCATGGGATCCTGAGCAAGCAGGGCGTCCAACACGCCGTCCGAGATCTGGTCGCAAATCTTGTCGGGGTGGCCCTCGGTGACGCTTTCGCTCGTGAAAAAGGTCTGCTTGGCTTCGGTGAACGTGGTCCCAGCCACTACTCCGTTCCCTCCTCCCAGGAATTCAGGTATTTCTTCTGCTCGGGCGTGAGCTTGTCGATCTTGACGCCCATGGAAATCAGCTTGAGGCGCGCGATCTCGTCGTCGATGACCTTGGGCACGAGGTAGACCTGCTTCTTGAGCTTGGTGTGGCTCCGGACCACGTACTCGGCCGATAGAGCCTGGTTGGCGAAGCTCATGTCCATGACCACGGCGGGATGGCCCTCAGCCGCGGCCAGGTTGATGAGGCGGCCCTCGCCGAGGACGTACACGCGCTTGCCGCCGGGCAGCAGGTACTCGTCCACGAACTCGCGTACCCGGCGGCCCTCGCCGGCCGCTTCGTGCAGGCCCTTGAGGTTGATCTCGACGTTGAAGTGCCCCGAGTTGGCGATCAGCGCGCCGTCGGGCATGGCCAGCATGTGCTTGACGTCGATGGCGTGCAGGTTGCCGGTGACGGAGATGAAGATCTCGCCCTCCCTGGCAGCCCGGGCCATAGGCAGCACGCGGAAGCCGTCCATCACCGCCTCCAGCGCCTTGAGGGGCTCGATCTCGCACACGATGACGTTGGCGCCCATGCCCTTGGCCCGCATGGCCACGCCCTTGCCGCACCAGCCGTAGCCGATGACCACCAGGCTCTTGCCGGCCAGCAGCACGTTGGTGGCCCGGATCACACCGTCCAGCGTGGATTGGCCCGTGCCGTAGCGGTTGTCGAACATGTGCTTGGTGTTGGCCTCGTTCACAGCCACCACCGGGAACCTGAGGACCTTAGCCTTGGCCATCGCGGTCAGGCGGATGACGCCGGTGGTGGTCTCCTCAGTCGAGCCGATGACCTTGTCGGCCAGGTCGGTGCGATCCTTGTGGAGGGCGGACACCAGGTCGGCGCCGTCGTCCATGGTCATTTGCGGCTCGGTGTCGAGCACCTGGTTGAGGTGCTTGTAATAGGTGGCGTTGTCCTCGCCGGTGATGGCGAAGGTCGGGATGCCGTACTCGGTGCTCAGCGCCGCGGCCACGTTGTCCTGGGTGGACAACGGGTTGGAGGCGCACAGCGCCACCTCCGCGCCGCCGGCCTTGAGGGTGCGCATCAGGTTGGCCGTCTCGGTGGTGACGTGCAGGCACGCGCCCAGCCGCAGGCCCTTGAGGGGCTTCTCCCGTTCAAAGCGATCGCGGATGAGCCGCAGCACCGGCATCTGCCGGTCGGCCCACTCGATCCGCTGCACGCCCTCCGGCGCGAGCTTGGCGTCCCTGATGTCGTAGTTGGACTTGGTCTGTACTGCCATGTTACTCCTTATCTTTCGAGGCGCAGCGACTCGAAAACCGCCTCGCCGGTCACACTCGTGAAATGCGCAAAATCTTGCACCCGGGCTTCTATTTCGTCTAGTGTCAGCGTCCGCAAGCGGTCTACGGAATAGTCCTCAATAGTAAAGCTGGCCATCGCGCTGGCGTGCAGCACGGCCCGTTTCATGGCCGCCAGCGAGTAGTCGCCCGCCCGCGACAAGTACCCCAGGAAGCCGCCGGCGAAGGTGTCGCCGGCGCCGGTCGGGTCCTTCACCGTCTCGAGCGGGTAAGCCGGCGCGAAGAAGTATGTCTGGTCGGCGAACAGCGCCGCCCCATACTCGCCCTTTTTGGCCAGCAGCACCTTGGGCCCGAGGTCCAGGATCTTGCGCGCCGCGGTGACCAGCGAGAACGTCTCACCATATTGCAGCGCCTCGCCTTCGTTCATGAGCACCACGTCGACCTTGCTGATGACCTCGGTCAACGCCGCCTTGTTGCTGGAGATCCAGAAGTTCATGCTGTCCAGCACCTTCAGCTTGGGCTGGCGCACCTGCTCCAGCACCTTGAGCTGCAGCGTCGGATCGATATTGGCCAGGAACACGCAGTCCGCCGCGCGGTAGTCCTCGGGCAGCCGCGGGTCGAAGGTGGCGAACAGGCCCAGCTGCGTGTCCAGCGTCTGAGCGTTGTTGAGGTTGTCGTAGTCATAGCGGCCGGCCCAGTGGAAGGTTTGACCCGGCTTGCGCTGCAGCCCGCGCAGGTCGACGCCGCGGCCGCGCAAGAAGTCCACGTGCTGCTCGGGGAAGTCATCCCCAACCACCCCCACCAGCTGCACTTTGGTGTACAAGCTGGCCGCCGTCGAGAAGTAGGTCGCGGCGCCGCCCAGGGCGTTCTCCTTCTTGCCGAAGGGCGTCTCGACCGTGTCCAGGGCGACCGAGCCGACAACCGTGATGCTCACCTGGTGGCGAACTCCTGCCTCACCCGGAGCTGCCGCGTCGCGGCCTCGGCCACGTTGCGCACCAGTACGGCCGCGGTGACCGGCCCGGTGCCGCCCGGCACCGGCGTAATCGCTTCGGTCAGCGGCGCCACAGCGTCGAAATCCACGTCGCCGCACATGCCTCGTTCGGTCATGTTGACACCGAAATCGATCACGACGGCGCCGGGCCGCACCATGTCAGCCGTGACAAGTCCGGCGCGCCCCGCGGCGGACACCAATATCTCGGCCTCGCGTGTGACCGACGGCAGGTCTCGCGTCCGCGTGTGGCAGATGGTCACCGTTGCGCCCGCTTGCTGCAGCAATGTGGCCATCGGCCAGCCCACCACGGGGCTGCGGCCAATCACCACCGCGCGCCGGCCGTCGACAGGGATGCCATAGTGCCGGATCAGCTCCATACCTCCCAGCGGCGTGGCCGGGATCGTCTTCGGCTGGCGCAGCGCCAGGCGGCCGACATTGGCGCTGGCGATGCCGTCGATGTCCTTATCGGGCGGAATGGCGTCCTGAGCGGCGATCAGGCTCATGTTGCGCGGCAGCGGCGTTGGCAGCAGGATACCGTGCACGTCGTCGTCGTTGGCCAGCCGTTGGATGGCCGCGACAAGCTCCTCGGTGCTGGCGCCGATGCGCAAAGTGACGCGATGACTCTCGATGCCGACCTGCCGGAAGGTGCGCTCCACCTGGCCGATGTAGACGTGCGCCGCGGAGTCCTCGGCAGCTTCAACGATGGCCACCCGCGGCGGGCAGCCACCCTTGGCGCAGAGGTCTTGGATGGCGTCCTTGACGGACGCCTTGATGCTGGCGGCGACGACGTCGCCCTTGAGCAACTTCAACCTTATAAGTTTGGCTGGTTTTAGTGATTAGCGCCAGTTACAAATCCGGGCCGCTTCCATTATGCTTCCCTTATGAATCTCGGCCGGCTCGAGATCTTCTGCGAGGTTGTGAATCGCAGTGGCTTCACAGCGGCGGCCGAGCACCTGTTCCTGACCCAATCCGCAGTCAGCCAGTACGTTAAAGCGCTCGAGCGGCAGGTCGGCAGTGAGCTGCTGGTTCGCGAGGGCCGGCGTGTTTATCCGACCGAGGCCGGCCAGGTGATCTACCAGGCGGCCAAGGAGATCGCCCGCGCCTGGAACGAGGCTCGCGTCACCGTCCAGGAGCTGCAGGGCGCCGAAGCTGGCGCCAGCCGCGTGGGCGCGTCCAACCCGGCCGACTACTTCCTCCCGCCGCTGATCGCCCGCTTCAGCCGGCAGCACCCCAAAGCCCACATTGTGGTCAACACCGGCGGACCGGAACGGGTCGTCGATCAGGTGGTGCGGGGCGAGCTGGACTTCGGCTTCGTGGCGGCTACTTCGCTGCCGGCCGATCTGCTGGCCGAGCCTGTGCGGCAGGAGGAGCTGATGGTCGTGGCGCCAAGCGATCATCCGCTGGCAGGCCGGCTCAGCGTCGAGCGCAGCGAGCTGCTCTCTCAGCCCTTTGTGTGCGCGCCGGAAGGCACGCAGATGCGGGCCATCGTCGACGACCAACTGTCGGCAGTGGGCCTCGATGCCCGCGGCATCTCATTGGAGCTGGACAGCGCCGAGGCGGCCAAGCTGGCCGTCCTGAACGGCGCGGGCCTGGCCATCCTGTTCAAGTCCTGTGTCGATCGCGAGCTGGCCGGCGGCGCCCTGCGCCAGCTCCACGTCGGCGGCCTGTCCATGTTCCACAGCGTGGAGCTGATCTGCCGCCCCAAGCGCCGCTTCAGCCCGGTCATGCGCCAGCTGATGGATTACTTGAAGGTCCAGGCCGCGGCATGATCAACCAAACATCCCCTCGCCCGCCGCGGCGGGCGAGGGCTAGCATCCGGGTACTGAGAAGCCGGATATGAGAAACGAGAGTCCCCTCGCCCGCCGCGGCGGGAGAGGGCTAGGGTGAGGGAACTCCGTTGCCAAGCATGAGATCGAGCTCGCGGGTACAGGGTGCGCTTTTCGAAAGCGATTCGCCAATTACCGGCGAGCCCCTCGCCGCCCGCCTGCGACCCCACTCCCTCGACGACTTCGTCGGCCAGGAGCACATCATCGGGCCAGGCCGCGTGCTGCGGGCGGCCATCGAGCGCGACCAGCTGAGCTCGATCATCCTGTGGGGCCCGCCCGGGTCGGGCAAGACCACGCTGGCCGAGATCATCGCCCGCATCACCAGCTCCAACTTCGTGTCCCTGAGCGCGGTCTCCTCGGGCGTGGCCGACCTGCGGCGGGTGATCGACGAAGCCGCCAAGCTGCGCCGGGCCAACATCCGCACGGTGCTGTTCATCGACGAGATCCATCGCTTCAGTAAGTCGCAGCAGGACGCGGTGCTCCAGGCCGTCGAGAACGGCGCCGTCACGCTCATTGGCGCCACCACCGAGAACCCCTCCTTTGAGGTGAACTCCGCGCTCCTGTCGCGCTGCCGCGTGTTCACCCTCAAGCCCCTGACCGACGAGCAGCTCGACGCCATAGTCGTCCGCGGCCTAGCCGAGCTGGGCGCGTCGATCGAGGGCGAGGCTCGGCAGTTCCTGGTGACGATGGCCCACGGCGACGCCCGCGTGGCGCTCAACGCGCTCGAGCTGGCGTCGGTAGCCACCTCTGCCGCCGTGACGCTGGCGGCGGTGGAAGACGCCCTCCAGCACCGTGCCCTCCTGTACGACCGCCAGGGCGACCAGCACTACGACGTGATCTCCGCCTTCATCAAAAGCGTTCGCGGCTCCGACCCGGACGCCGCCGTGTACTGGCTGGCGCGCATGCTGGAAGCCGGCGAGGATCCGCTGTTCGTCGTCCGGCGCATGGTCATCCTGGCGGCCGAGGACATTGGCCTGGCCGACCCCCTGGCGCTGAGCGTGGCGGTCGCCGCCCAGCAGGCCGTCCACTTCATCGGTATGCCCGAAGGCTTCCTGCCGCTGGCCGAGGCCGCGCTCTACCTGGCGCTTGCGCCCAAGAGCAACTCTGCCTTGCGCGCCTACGCCGCCGCCCGGAAGGACGTCGAGACGACCGGCAGCCAACCGGTGCCGCTGCACCTGCGCAATGCCACCACCGGCCTGATGGTCCACGAAGGCTACGGCCGCGGCTACATGTACGCACACGACTACACCGCGGCGCTGTCAGAAGCCGGCGCCGAGCTGCCGCCCAGCCAGCGCCTGCAGGAGTACCTGCCGCAAGACCTGGCCGGCCACCGCTATTACCAGCCGGGCACGGCGGGGCAGGAAGCCAAGTTCAAGCGCTGGATCGAAGAGCGGCGCGACAGGTGACTTTGCCCGATTTGAACCTGGAGGATGCATGGACACACTGGCGCTGACTTTGGGATGCTGGGACTACGACAGGACTCGGCCGTTGATCGATGGGCGGGTGAAGGCAGAGGGGATTGACCTCACGATCCAGCTGGGGCGGCCGCATGAGACCTTCAGCAGGATGTTAGAGCGGCAGGCGTTTGACGTGTCGGAGATGTCGCTGGACCACCAGTCGGACTAAGGGCCTGTCGGGAAACAAACGTCACAGTTTGGCAAGATGGGCCTGCTCGAACGCGGCAAATCCTGAGACAGTTATTCTCTGACGAGCCCTAAGCTTTCAGCGTAGCGAGCTACCGCGCCGACGATTTGCGGCATCGTGCCTGCTTGCCGTTTTCACCTATGCTTGTTGTCCACGCCGCCAATCGGTACTTTGGAGGAGCTCATGGACCTAAAGCAGCTAGCTGAGACATACCTGGTCGCGGAAGGGTACAGCGTCACGCAAAGCGGGCGCGACCTTTTAGTTGGCAATAGACAGTCCCTGGGTGAGGACGTAGAACAGATATATGTCTGGGTTCCCGATTTCGACAGCGCCGCAAGCTTCCGTTCGCTGCAGGGACCTTACTTAGCCCGATTCGAAACAGCAAGCAAGGTTCATCCGCACGCCAGAAAGTTCTTCCTCGTACCGTCCCTGGAGGGCATCACCACCGACTTTCGCAGGACTGCCCTGAGCATTTGGAACGTTTTAGTGCGAGTTCCGGCGCAATTTTTCGATACGGCCTTCCGATGGGAGGACTCGGAGGCGGTGCGGACAGCCGCAAACGAGATGAGACGGCGAGGAGCCGCGCTGTTAACCCGCCGAGTCGAGCAGCCATTCCGCAAAAACGACGAGACTGCTGGCATCGACCTGCTGGAAACGCTGGCTCAGGACTTGGGGTTCCCTTCGGCGTCTACAAAGCCGATTCACATCGTTATTGGTCCTGCCGGCATGGGCAAGACCCACCTTGTCGAAGCGCTGTTTGCGCGTCTCTACTCCAGCTTTCTAAAAAGTAAGCAGGCCCTTCAGGTGGCCGCACGGCCACTCCCACTCCTGCCGGGGTATCACCAGTTCCCGGGCTCGCCCACTGTGGAGAGTCTCCTTCACTCTTATCTGGGGTCGGAGTTTGTGCGGCCTCTCCCCCAACCGGTCTTCAACTGGATGGTGGCGAATGGCTTCGCCCTTTGGACGCTAGATGGCTTAGACGAGGTAATCGCGAGAGACCCAGGTTTTTTCGACCTTCTGCTCGACTTGCTGACAACTCCGGGGAGCCAGGGTAAGCCGCGGGTTCTTATCTGCGTCAGGGATTCTTTGCTTGCAACCCACCAGGAGCTAAGCGAGTTCTGTGAAGAGCACAGCGACTCTGTTGATGTTTGGCGGCTGGAAAAGTGGAGTAAAGCGGGAAAGCGGCAGTATGCGTCAATAGTCATGGGATCTAGGGAGCGCGAGTTCCTCGAACTCCTTGGCTCGAACGAGAGGCTCGACAGGCTGGCTAGCACCCCATATTACTGCGCCCTGCTGGGCGAAGAAGTCATTTCCTCAGGCACTCCGCCGGCAGGCTCTGAGGTCAATCTCATTCAACGTTCGTTGGATCGAATGATCACGCGCGAGTATGAAAAGGAACCGCCGATTCTTGATGAGACGTTGATCCCAGCTACAGAAGTTGTGGAATTCGCGAGGGCCGTTGCTGCCGAGGACATGGACACTAGCTTTCAGGGCGTTGCTATCGACGTTGTTCATGAATTGGCGTCTGTGAGCGTGAGAGATGACATCCCTACAGCCGACCGGCCGCGACTGGTATCGCAGATGTCGCAGCTGCCGTTCTTCACTACTGGCACCTTCGGGCAGATCCAGTTTGCTCAAGAGGTGCTCGAGCATTACCTTCTGGGCGACTGGCTCGGCTCGTCATTAGAGGCGCGCGAATTCGTGGCGAAGATGTCGGTTGCACGAATACCCGCTGATTGGATCACGATCGAAGTGATTGCGAACCGCGTGCGGGCCGTCGGATTGGACAGCATCCTGCCTGTCATCCGTGACCCGGCGACCCCGATGATCGCGTTCGGAAACATGCTCCAAGTGGCCGCAGTTGCCGCTGAGCAACCAGGTGCCTTGAAAGGCGTTCCCTTTCAGCATAAAGATTTATCAGGTGTAGTCTTCCGGAAACTTGACCTGGCTGGTGTATCTTTCCGCGGCGCCAACTTGTCCGATGTTGAATTCGACGATTGCCGGTTAGAGCAGGCGACCTTTGAAGGCGCTCTGATCAAGAACACGGGATTCCTCTGCGCTGATGATGCACTACGGGGAGCCACTGTGGGTGACCTAGCAAAATTCTACTCGATGCGCGTTCCGAGCGGCCGAGTCTTGGATGATCGGCGAGAGGTCGCCCACTGGTTCCAGCGGCAAACACAAATTCAGCCGCCAATAATTGAACCGTGTAACGCTGCCCTTCAGTTACGCCATCTTTTCGGGAAGTTCGTTTACCCGGATGGCGGCCCGAGGCGCTCTATCCTCGATGAGCGAGGGGTACTGGCGGGTAAGAGATTTGCCGACCCCGAAGGGATATTGGAAGCTGCTGTCCAGTACGGTTATCTGCGCAGGGAGGAACACTTCCGGCATCGCGTAAGCCGACCACAGGGACACCAGTATTCGGAGCTCGTCAAATACGCTACGGAATTGAGCCCCGACCCCGGAATTCGTGCCTTGCTCGACGAGGTCTGCCCAACAAGGGGCTGTCTGCACATACCGCCAGCCGGCTTAGCCCAGGCTTAGCCCAGGCCTAGACGCGATGGGCCGTTCTGAACAGGGGCAGCCGGTAGGAGTGGTGGTGACTTGCGCGATTGAGGCAGGAGGGCCGTATGGACAAGCTGGCGCTGACGCTGGGGTGTTGGGATTACGACCGGACTCGGCCGCTGATCGATGGGCGGGTGCGGGCAGAGGGGATCGACCTCACCGTTCAGATTGCGCGGCCGCATGAGACCTTCAGCCGCATGTTGGAGCGGCAGGCGTTTGACGTCTCGGAGATGTCGCTGGCGTCGTACGTGAGCCTGAAGGGGAAGGGCGCGTGCCCATTCGTGGCTATCCCGGTGGCGCTGTCGAAGATCTTCCGGCATTCGTGCATCTATGTGCGACCGGACGCGGGGATCGAGAAGCCACAGGATTTGAAGGGCAAGCGGGTGGGCGCCATCCGGTACGGCTCGACAGGCACGGTGTTCATGCGGGGCATGCTCCAGGACGAGTATGGGGTGCGGGCCGAGGACATGGAGTGGTTTCTAGGCAGGTTGAACACGGCGACGGATCCGATCAACATGGACCCGCCGCGGCTGCCGGGAGGGCTGCGCGTGGAGGCGCTATCCGCGGAGCAGACACTGGAGGCGATGCTGGAAGCCGGCGAGCTGGACGCGCTGATGTCGCTGTACATTCCCGTCAGCTTCGAGGCGGGGAAGCCGTGGATCAGGCGGCTGTTCGCGAATTACAAGCAGGTCGAGCAGGAGTCCTACCGACGCACGCGCATTTTCCCGATCATGCACACGGTAGTGGTCAGGCAGGGCGTGTACGACGCGCATCCCTGGGTGGCGCCGGCCATGTACAAGGCCTTTTGCCAGGCTCGGGACGTGGCGGTGAACGGACTGTACGACACTGACGCGCTGCGGCTGGCGCTGCCGTGGCTGATCGACCACGTGGAGGAGGCTCGGCGGGTGTTCGGCGACGACTTCTGGTCGTATGGGCTGGAGCCGAACCGGCCGACCTGGCAAGCGATCGGACGCTACGTTGCCGAGCAGGGGCTGTCGCCGCGCGTCGTGGAACCGGACGAGCTGTTTGCGCCGAACGCTGAAGGCGCTTAGGCGAAGAGCTGGGACACGGGCATGCCCAGCTCGGCGAAGAGCGGGCAGGTCAGCTGGTCATCGCCTTCGAGGAGCCTGGGCTCGGCGAAGGTATGGTCATCTTGCAGCACGAACACCTGGACCGATTGGGAATACAGGTCCACCACCCAGTAGTACTTGACCCCGAAGCGGGCATATGCCTGGAGCTTTATGCCCAGGTCACGGTGCTGCGTGCCGGGCGACAGGATCTCCACCACTAGGTCCGGCGCGCCGTGGACGTGCGTCTCCTGCACGATCGACAACCGATCTTTGGCGACGAAGATGAGATCCGGCACGAAGACGTTGTGCTCATCCAGCACGACGTCGACCGGCGCGTAGTAGAGCCGACCAAGATCGGCTTCGTCAGCGGGGAGCGCGAACTTGGTGAGATTCAGAGACACACGCTGGTGCGGCACCCGTGGAGATGGGCTCACGTACAGCTCCCCATCGATGATTTCGTGGCGATTCGAGATGTCTTCGGGGATGTCGAGGAGGTCCTCGTAGGTCCAGACTTTCCGAGCGACGGCCATTAGTATTGCCTAGAGTATGCCTCTACCCGACAGCGACGGGCTCGGGCGCAACCGGCTCGCGCTGCGTAGTTGGCGCGGTAGGCAGCTCGGAGGCCTCGGCGCGGTAGTCGGTCACTCGCGGATCCACCACCCCGGGCGATGTCTGGTCGCGCGGCCGCCCTCATCTGAAAACACGAACTGAAAGTTGCGCGCCGCCAGGCTATCCATAAGCCCACTCAGTTCCGGTCCTCCGATCACCCACAGCGAACCGCCGGAGCCGCGCCGGTCAATCACCTCAACGGACCACGAGGCAAGGAGCTCCTGGAGATCATCCCCCGGCGGCAGCTCTGGCCGCTCCAGGACTGCGACTGCCGCTCGAACCGGAGCCGGCTGAGGTTCAACAGCCGGTTCTGAGGCTGGTTCGGATGGTATTGAGGGTGGCTCCACGGCGCGTCCGCGGGAAACCGGGGCAGGCTGCTCCTTGCCGTGGGTGCGCTCGACTGCCACTGTGAAGTCCTCCTTCAGCACCAGCCGCCCGCGATACGTGCTCTTGCGGTCCTTGAAGTCAAGCGGGCTTGTCTGGCCCTTGTCGATCAACTCCCGTGCTTCGTCCGGAGTGACCTCGTGTCCACTGGTGGATTTCCAGATCACGAAGCCGCAGCCGGGGTCGCCGCGGCTTTTCCAGGAGGAGCAGCCAAAGGCGCGGCTGTTCTCCTTGATGTCGTGGCCGCATTTCGGACAGGTCGCGATGACTTCTCTTGCCGCCGCGGGTGCATCGAGACGCGAGCCGTCCTCCCCCAAGAGTTGCACCTGGCCGCCGGCGACTACCAGCCTGCCGCGGCTGGGCCGTGTGCGGAAGCCATCCAGCACTGTTGTCTCGCCTGTTTCAAGCAGCGCTGCCGCCTCTCCAGGCGAAATCGAGCGTCCCTTTATCGTCTTCCAGATGACAAAGCCGCAGCCTGGTTCCTCCTTGCTCTTCCAGGAAGAGCAGCCGTAGGCCATCCTGTTCTCGCGGATTTCTCCATCCCCATTGGGGCAGGGTCCTAGGATGGCCCGCTGAGCTCGAACGTCCTCGGAGGTGACGCCTCGAAAGTACTCCACCAGGTCGCCAGTGAATTGCCGAATGTCCGTCATAAAGCTGGCCCGCTGTTCCCGACCATGCTCGATCGAGTTGAGCCGCTGCTCCCACTGGCCGGTGAGCTCGGCCGACGTGAGAGGGCTGTCGCCCAGCACGCCAATGGCCTGGCGGCCCTTAGCCGTGGTCCGCAGGCTCTTGCCCATCCGCTCCACGTACTGGACCCGGATGAGCTTTTCGATGGTCTCGGCCCGGGTCGCGGGAGTCCCTAGACCGCTGTCTTTCATGGCCTCTCGCAACTCTTCGTCCTCCATCAGCTTGCCGGCCGACTCCATGGCGGAGAGCAGCGAAGCCTCGCTGTAGTGCGCCGGCGGCTTGGTCTGCCGCTCCTGCGCGACCGCTTCCTCGCACAGGCCACGCTCGCCATCTTCGACGCGAGGAAGAAGCTGGTCGTTTTCCTCCGCCTCAGCCGCCTCGGCCTGTTCTCCATCCGGCGCGTCAGACGGCACCTCGTCGTAGGCCGCCCGCCAGCCGGCCTCGACCAGGCGGCGGCCTTTGGTACGGAAGCGCTCGTTGCCGGCCTCGGTGACGATCTCGGTGTCCTCCCACACGGCATCCGGGTGAAAGACGGCCAGGAAACGGCGCACCACGAGGTCATAGATGCGGGCGTCGTCACCCGTGAGCGGCTTCGTGGCAAGCTCGCCGGTGGGGATGATGGCGTGGTGATCCTCTATACGGTCGTTGTTGATGACGCGGCTGAGCGGCAGCTTGTCCAGCCCGGCGACGTACGCCGCGGCCTTGCGATGCTGGGGATAGCCAGCCAGCTTGCCCGCGATGCGCTTGAGCTGGGGAATCTGGTCGCTGGGCAGGAACCTGGCCTTGGTGCGGGGGTAGGTCAGCAGCGCTCCGGCGGTCGATCCTTCATACAGGCGCTGCGCGGCGGCCAGCGTGCGCGTAGCGGTCAGGCCGAAGCGGTTATTGGCTTCTCGCTGGAGGCTGGTGAGGTCGTACAGCAGGGGAGCACGCTCTCGGCGCTCGGTACGTTTCAGGGACTCCACTCGACAATCGGCGCGATTGGCCGCGGCGGCGACAGCTCCAGCGCGCTGCCGGTCGGATAGGCGCTCCTCCTTGCCGTCGAACCAGCGGCCCTTGTAGCGGCGCACGTCAGTGCCATCCAGCTTGAAGCGCGCTTCGACCAGGAAATAGGTCACAGGCTTGAAGGCGTCGATCTGCCCATCTCGGTTGACGATCAGCGCCAACGTGGGCGTTTGAACTCGCCCCAGTGAAACGACACCACCCAGGGCACGGCCCCGAACCGTGGCGGCGCGGGTAGCGTTCATGCCGACCAGCCAGTCCGCCTCGGATCGAGAGCGGGCGGCCTCAGCCAGATGGGCCAGCTCATCGCCGGTCCTGAGATGTTCGAAGCCTTGCTTGATGGCGTCGCGGGTCATGGAGGAGACCCACAACCGCCGGACCGGTTTCTTTGCTTTCGTCCATTCGTAGATGTAGGCAAAGATGAGCTCGCCTTCGCGGCCCGCGTCGCAGCCGTTGACGATGTCGTCGATGTCGCTGCGCTTGATGAGCTTGTCCAGAACGCCGAGCTGTTTCCGGCCTTTGGGGTCCGGCTGAAGCTGGAAGCTGTCAGGCAGGATAGGCAAGCTCTTAATGGACCAGCGCTTGAGGCCCTCGTCGTAATCCTCCGGTTCGGCTAGGCCAACCAGGTGCCCAACCGCCCAGCTCACGACGTACTTATCGGACTCGAGGAAGCCCTCGCGCTTATCAAAGTTGCCGCCCAGCGCGCGGGCGTAATCCGCGCCAACCGAGGGCTTCTCGGCGATCACCAGCGTCTTAGCCATCAGCAATGCACACTAGGGGAGTACATTAGCACGCAGGTCAACGGTTGGCCGCTACTTTGTAGGTCATCCGCGTGGGGTACGCTAGCGTAGCCATGAAATTCGGCATAAACTTCTTTCCCGCGTTCCGGCCCGGCCA
>DAIUFO010000062.1:11093-14340 GCA_036844545.1 Chloroflexota bacterium | reverse complement strand
TGGTCGGAGCGCGCGTGGCTATCGGGGCTACTGCCGCGGCCGGCACGCGAGCCTGGCTTGCGGCACATCCGCTGGTGGCGCTGCTGCCGGTCTGGCTGGCGGCGGCGGTATGGCTTACGGATCCCCTCTACCGCCATTTCACGACTGCCGTGCCGGCTGGCTTTGACAGTGCGCAGTTCATGTGGGACCTGTGGTGGGTGAAGTACTCGGTGGTCGACCTGCACCAATCTCCCCTCTACACGTCCTACATCTTTGCCCCTCAGCAGGTCAACCTGGCCTTCCACACGCTGGTGCTGCTCAGCGGGCTGGTCAGCATTCCGTTCCAACTGCTGTTTGGGCTGTTCGCCGCCTTCAACGTGGTGCTGCTGGGGGCGCTTGTCGGCACTTGCGTAGGAACGTACATGCTGGTCGAACAGGAGACCGGCAGCCGTGCCGGCGCATTCGTCGGCAGCCTCATCTTCGCCTTCGCGCCCTACAAGCTGGCGAACCTCAGCGCCGGCCACTTGCACGTTGTGAGCACCTGGTCGGTGCCGCTCTTCGCCCTGTTCCTGCTGCGCTGGCTGCGCCGCGGGGGGACACGGGAGGCGCTGCTGGCAGGCGTCTTCCTGGCGTTCGTAGGTCTGACCGATCTCAACCAATTCGTGCTCAGCGTGCTGCTGGGAGCGGTGCTGCTGATTGGCTACTGTTCGGTCCGACTGCGAATGTGGGCCCAAACAGGCCAGCTGCAACACCAGCTGCGCCACAAGGGACTTGGCATCGCCCAGTTGGGGGTGGTGAGCGCGGCCATCCTGTCGCCAGTGTTGGCGGCGATTGTCGATGGTCTTCGCCATGGTTGGGGCGCCAGCGCGCCATTAAGCGCGCCGGAGGGATGGTCGCCGGACCTCCTCAGCTTTGTGGTGCCGCTGCCTTATCAGCCGTGGTGGGGAGCGGTTGGCCGAACCGTCGCGGAACGGTTCCATTTCTTGGACTCGGCGCGGCTGGTGTTCGTCGGCTGGATCGCGCTGGCGCTTGCCGTGGTGGCGCTGTTGCGGCGCACCAGCCGCGCCAAAAAGTGGTGGCTCGTGGTGCTGCTGTTCTGGCTCCTTTCGCTGGGGCCGCTGCTGCACGTGGCCGGCCAGAGCAGGTTCGTCCTGGCCGGAGGCAGCTTCAGCGTGCCGCTGCCGTTCGCGATCTTGCACGCCCTGCCGCTGCTGGATGGTCTATCGAACCCGAGCTACTTCTCGCTTGTTATCATGCTGGGCCTGGCGATCCTGGCCGGCCACGGGGTTGCCTGGCTGTGCGCCCGCGTAGGTCGCGGCGAGCTCTTGGCCGCCGGGCTGGGTCTGGGAGTGCTGCTCGAATGCCTCACCACGCCCTTGCCGATGTTCGGCCCCGACGTCGATGGCGTGTACCAGCGTCTGGCTCAGGAACCGGGCAACCGAGCGGTGCTGATGGCTCCGGCCGGCTGGCTGACAGAGCTGGGCGGGGAGGGCAATTTTGACGGGGCCCAGCTGTACTTCGCCACGGTGGCGCGGAAGCCAATCGTCAGTGGCGAAATCAGTCGAGTGCCGGAGCGATTCATCAGCTTCTATCGCGACCAGCCGGCCCTGCGCGTTCTGCTGTTCGCCGGCCAGCCGCCCACGCCGGAGAGCCAGGATGTGCGGCAAGTGACTGAGGCGCTGCGCCGCCTGGGCGTGGGCTACATCGTCCTGCACCATTGGCCGCGCTTCGATCAGCAGCTCAGCTATGTGACGCAGACGCTGCGATACCCGGCTTTCTACCAAGATGGCGACGTCTCCGCCTTCCGGGTGCCCGAATGATCGGCCGCATCCGCGGTCCCGTGCTGGTCGCGGCGATCGTGGCCTTCTCCGGCTGGACGGACGTTGACCGCTATTTCAACAAGCAGATGCACGACGCGAGCGTGTTCGCCGAATATTCCGCCGCGCCGACCTTTGCCGCCCACGAGATGGCGGCGCTCCCGCCGGACACCCGCATCCTCATGGACGAGCGTTTGACGGGAGAACCGACCGTACAGTTCCTGGCGCCCAACGCTGCTAAGCCGGAGGGCTATGAGACGCACCTTTTGCCGCTGACAACCGCCGGCGACACGGCGGTATTCCTGGGCGGAGACCAGGTGCCCGACGCTGCGTATGTCCGCAAGCTGTACCCCAACGCGACAGTCAAGACCTTCTCGCCTCCGTATGGCGGCCCTATCCTGCTGCACGAGACCCTGGTCAGCAAGGACCAGGTTGCTTCCATCCAGGGCCTGCAAGCCGAATACCAACCCTCTAACGTCGGGGCGCCTATCCAGACCAAGGTGCCGTCGCTGGACGTAAACTGGGAGCAAGCGCCTGTGGCGACGCCATTCGTGGCTGATTTCAGCGGCGCACTAGATGCGCCCGCCTGGGGCGACTACGGGCTGCGCGTTGAGGGGCCCGCGGCCTTCGAGCTGCTCATCGACCGCCAGCCGGTGACCAGTGACGACAAACCAGTGCAGGTTCGCCTGGCCCGAGGCGTGCATCACCTGGAGCTCAGAGTGACGGTGAAGGACGCCCAGCAGCCAACCCACGTGCTGTGGCGGCCGCCTGCCAGCGCGGAGCTGGCGCCGATCCCGCCGACAAACCTGTTCGCCCTGCCAGCCACCGAAAACGGCTTGCTCGGCCGCTATTACGCCAACGGGAACTGGGCTGGCGAGCCGGGCCTGGAGCAAATCGATCCTTTCGTCTCGGCCTACTACCAGATCGCGCCACTGCCCATGCCCTTCAGCGTGGAGTGGACCGGGCAGGTCGCCGCGCCCATCGCGGGCGTCTATCGATTCAACGCCACTTCGATCGACTCGTCGGAGATCTTGATCGACGGCGCGCTGTCGCCGAAAGAAGCGCCGATCACGCTGCCGGCCGGCCTGCACGAGGTCCGGGTGCGCTACGAGGCCCACTCCGGCCACAGCCACGTCGAATTCCGCTGGCAGCCGCCGGGCCGGGATTGGGAGGTCGTACCGTCAAGCTTCCTATTCCCCAGCAAGAGTGTCGGCGCCGCGCAGCCTATGCCGGAGCTGCCCACGAGAGCGGCTCCCAGCGGCCCGATCGGCGCGCCAGCGGCGCAGCCGGCCAAGCCGCTCAGGTCCGAATGGCAGCTCGATCTCGGCGAGGGCAGCTTGCCGGTGGGCGTCGCTCTCGACCGCGAGGGCAGCATCTACGTGGCCGATGCCGGCCGGCACACAGTCTCGAAGTTGGACCCGGACGGCCGTGTGCTGTGGACGGCCAACCCC
>DAIUFO010000062.1:2337-11083 GCA_036844545.1 Chloroflexota bacterium | reverse complement strand
GGCTCGGACGGCTGGCTTCCAGCAGCCGTCCGCGGTGGCGGTTGCCCCAGACGGCAGCGCCTTGCTGCTGGACGGCGAGGCCGGCATCATCTCGCGTTTCACAGCGGCGGGCCAGTACGCCGGGATCGTAGCCAAGGACCTGGTGGTGTACCATCCGCGCGGCCTCGCGATTGCAGCCAACGGCGACATGTACGTCGCCGATACCGGCGGCAGCCGGGTGCCGCGGCTCAGCGCGAACGGCCAGCGGCTCGGGACGGTTGGCGGTCGTGGCAACGGCAGGGATGGCCTGGACCAGCCGACTGGGGTGGCGACCACGAACGCCGGGGAGGTGTTTGTCGTGGATCCCGCTGCTCAAAAGGTGGTGCGGTTCTCGGCTTCGGGGAGTGTCGCGGCTGCGTGGGGCTTCGGCACCGGGCCAACTGTCAACGGCCCGCAGATGGCTCTGGGCCCGGACGACACTATCTGGATCAGCGATACAGCCGGCGGCAGCCTGCAGGCATTCTCTGTCGACGGCCAGCCCAAGGGCCGGTACGCGCCCGCCGAGGGCCTGAACCAGCCCAGCGGTCTCGCCGTTGGCGACGGCTACGTCGTCGTGGCCGAGCCAGGCGCCAGGCGGGTGGAGAAGCTGACTACGCCCGACCTAACTGCATCACTAGCCGGAGGCTGACCCACAAGCACAGGAGGCCCTCGCGCAGGCGGAACTTGCTGAGGCCGAAGCGCCGGTCGGCAAAGGTAATCGGGAGCTCGATGATGAGCAGGCCCATGCGCTCCTGCCGGAATACGGTCTCCATGCCGATCGAGTAGCCGTATGAGAAGAAGCTGTCCCAGTCAAGCCCCGCCATGGCTTCGCGGCGGTAGCATTTGAAGCCGCCGCTGATGTCTCGCACCCTCGTGCCCAGGATGAGCCGGTAGACGAGATTGGAGCCAAAGCTGACAATCTCGCGGTAGACGGAGCGCTCGATCTGCTTGCCGCCGGGCACATAGCGCGAACCAGCCGCGACGTCGGCGCCGTCTTGACAGCTCCGGAGTAAGCGCGGCAGGTCGCTGGGATCGTGCGAGAAGTCGGCGTCCATCTCCAGCAGGTAAGGGACGCCAAGCTCCAGCGCGCGGCGAAAGCCGGTGATACCGGCGGTGCCCCGGCCCCGCTCGGCCACGCGATGGACCACGAAGACCTTGCCCGGATAGGCGCCGGCCAGCGTGTCGGCCAGCCCGCCTGTGCCGTCGGGCGAGTTGTCGTCGACCACGATTGCGCCGAAGCCGCCGGGCTGGGCCAGCACCTGCTCGACCAGCGGCGGGAGGTTCTCAGCTTCGTTGTAGGTCGGGATCATGACCAGCGCCTGCACCCCCGGCGCGAGCGCCGCCGGCGGCGTGCTCAGAGGTCTCGGAAGCGCGGGATCACGTGCTCGGCGAACAGCTCGATGTTGCGCCGGGTCAGGTCGGCGGGCAGGCCGCCGAAATGCACGAACGGCACCAGCCGCCCGAAGCCGAGAAGCTTGTGCGCCTCCTCCAACCGCCGCAGGACCGAGTCCGGACTGCCCACGATAGCCAGGCTCGCGGAGTCCATGTCCTCCCAGCTCTTGCGCCCGTAGACGCCGCGCTTGGACGCCAGCACGCGCTCCATAGACTGCTCGGACAGGTAGTTGGGCGGGAACAGCATCTCCTGGGGCATGTACAGCAAATCGTTGCTGAACTGATCGAGGTGCGGCCAGGCTTCCTCGCGAGCCTGGTCGTCCGTCTTGCCGATGTACAGCGGCACCGCCCAACCAATCTGCGACGGGTCCGCGGTATAGCCGTTCTTCTCCGCTGTCGCGCGGTATTGGTCGAAGAACGGCTTAACCAGCGCCAGCGGGGTGTACGTCTGCAGGTAGGGATAGTGGCGCTCGGCGGCCCAATCGATCGTCTCGCCGCTGCCCTGCGAGGGAATCCACACTGGCGGGTGCGGCTTCTGCAGCGGGCGGGGCCAGACGTTGACATAAGGAAAGCTGTAGTGCTTGCTGTGCCAGGGGAACGGGCCGGGCTCGGTCCAGGCTTTGATGATGAGGTCGTGGGCCTCGAGGTGCCGCTCTCGCGAGTGGGCAGGGTTTACCCCCAGCGAGTAGTACTCGGCCCCGATGCCGCGCACGAAGCCGCTGATGATGCGGCCGCCGCTGATGACGTCCAGCATGGCCACTTCTTCGGCCACGCGCAGCGGGTGGTCGCGCAGCGGCAAGGCGTTGCCAAGGATGGCGATCTTGGCGCGCTTGGTGCGCTGCACCAGCATGGCGGCAATGATGTTGGGCGCAGGCATGGTGCCGTACGCGTTCTGGTGGTGCTCGTTGACGCACACGCCATCGAAGCCAACCTCCTCTGCCAGCACCAGCTCGTCGATGTAGCGGCCATACAGCTCGTGGCCAATCTCGGGGTCATAGAAGCTGTTCGACAGCGTCACCCAGGCAGACTCGTAGTTGTCCCGGAAGTTCGGCGGCAAATGCGGCCAGGGCATGAGGTGGAAGGCGTAGAACTCCATGCTTTCCTAGCTTTCCTACTCCGCCAGGAAGTCGCCGACGATGCTGGCGAACTTCTCAGGCTGCTCCACCGGTGGCAAATGCCCGCACTCGTCGATTACAGCCAGCGTCGCGCCGTGGATGCGCTCGGCATACAGCTCGCCATGCGAGAGTGGGATGAGCTTGTCCTGCTTGCCCCAGACCACCAGCGTGGGGACCGGGATGCGCCGCAGGCGCGGCTCGAGCGCCGGATTGCAGAGATAGGGGTTCCAGCCCAGGCGGGCGGTCATGTTCCGGTTCCGGATCTGCGCTTTGGCCATCTCGGGCGTGAGCTGCGCGGCCAGCATGCGATCGGCGAAGGACTGGTCGTGATACAGCGTCCGAGCGCCCTGTTCCGGGGTTTGGCGAAACAGATCGATCCGCTGCTCGCCCGGCACGCGCAGGCCAGCCGGATCGACCAACACCAGCTTGCGCAGCTGGTGCGAGCACAGGCTGGCCAGCTCCACCGCCGTCCAGCCGCCGAGCGAGTGCCCCACCAGGTGCACCGGCGCCAGCTTCAGGCGATCGATGACATCCATGTACCAGACGGCCAGGTCCTGCACGGTCTCCAGCCAGTCCGGCCGCTCGGTGGTACCGAACCCCGGGTGCTCCGGGAGATAGAGCCGAAACCGCCGCGCCAGCAGGTCGTAGCCCGGCCGCCAGTTGGAGCCGCCCGCGCCATGAAGGACCAGCACCGGCGGACCATCTCCGGCCACGGACACACGAACGTCAATCCCATCGACGGTGGTCGTCATCTGCTCCGGCATGGCGTCGCTCCATTATGCCTGCTGTATGCTGAGATGAGCGCATCTATGGCAACCACACCTTCCCTCGTCGACCTCGGCCGCCAGCTCATGGATGAGGCGCGCGACCTCATCCGCAAAGAGATCGAGCTGGCCAAGGTCGAGATCATCGCCTTGCTCAAGACCAACGCCATCGCCATGGGGCTTTTTCTGGGTGCCGCGGTTGTTGCCCTAGTGTTCCTCGTCATGCTCCAGGTGGCGATCATCCTTACCGTTCCCACCTCGGTGCAATGGATCGTCGCCTGGTGTCTGGCGGCCCTCTGGCTGATCGTGCTCATCGTCCTGGCGCTTGTCGGCAGGGCTAAGCTGAAATTTGAGCCACCGGAGAAGACCATCTCCACCATCAAAGGAGACATTGAGTGGGCCAAAGGGCAGATACACTCGAACGGGAAATCCTAGCCAGCCGCGAGCGCATGGGCCACACCATCGACCAGATGGAGCGGCAGTTTCGCCGGACAGTCGACTGGCGGACCCGCCTGCGCGACAACCCTGTGCCTTATGTCGTGGGCGGCGCGATAGTCCTGTACCTGTTGGTTGGCGGGCCGAAGCGGACAGCTGACCTCATCCGCGGCCGCCGGCCCAAGCCCAAGACCAAACTGGAGAAGCTGATCGAGCAGCTGCCCGATCCCCTTGCCGAGCGCCTGGCCCTACCAGTGCATGAGGCTATGGTCAACCTGCAGGACGTGCCGGACAACCTCCGCAAGCTGGCCAGGGAGGCGCAGAAGGAGCGCGACAAGCACGTCCAGCACGAGGAGGAGGACAGGCTCAAGCGCGCCGCGCGGGCGACGATGATGGAGCGCCTGCTGGTGAAGGCGGCGGAAGCGGCCGGCACGGCCGCGGCCGGTTTCGCGATGAAGATGCTCAGCGACCGGCTACTGCAGGACCGCGAGAGCTAATCCCCTCCCGCCGCGGCGGGAGAGGGGATAGGGTGAGGGAACCTGGGGCGGGGCTGGGGTCGCCTACTAACTCAGCTCGGAGCTGGTTTGGCCTTCCTCGGAGACCGGCTCGGTGGTCGGCTCCAGCATCATGCGCAGCTTGCGCGTTTCTAGGATGTCGATGGCTTCGTTGACAATGGAGTGCGTATCCAGGGCGGGCTCGATCAGGTACACGACTTTTGGCCAGTTGACGGCGCGCCAGCAGCGCTGCAGGCACTCGCTGGAGCAGAAACGCATCTCGCGGCATTCTTTGTTCTTGCAAGACTCTTCGTACGACTTGCAGTGATAGGCGTTGTAGGTGATCTTCTTGCCGCATCCGGGACAGGTCATTCAGTCGCTTCCACCTTTGGGGCTTGTTAAACCGAGCATAGGCACCGCCCGAAGGCGGCGTCAAAAAGTTAGTACTTAGGTCCTCGGCAACATGGCCAAGCCAAAACAACAGCACGTCCTGGAAGTTGATGGGCGCGAAGTCGACGTCACGAACCTCGATAAGGTGCTGTTCCCCGCGGACGGTTTCCGCAAGAGCGACCTGATCGACTACTACCTCCGTATCGCCCCCTGGCTGCTGCCTTATGTCGCCGACCGGCCGATGAGCATGCACCCCTATCCCGACGGCATTGGGCCGGGCAAGGCGTTCTGGCAGAAGGACGTGCCGGAGTGGGCTCCGGACTGGCTCCGCACCTTTCGGTATGAGGCCATCGAGGACAAGAAGATGCTCCGCTGGGGTCTCATCAACGACCTGCCCAGCCTGGTGTGGGTGGCCAACCACGCCTCCATCGAGCTGCACCCGTGGACGTCCCGCTACGACCGGCCGGAGTATCCCGATTGGGCGCTGTTCGACCTCGACCCCACCGAGCCGGCCGGCTTCGAAGAATGCCGCATCATCGCTCGCCTGCTGAAGGTCGCCCTGGACCGCCTCGAACTGCGCTCCTATCTCAAGACCACTGGCCAGCGCGGCCTCCAGATCTACGTGCCGATCGTCCGCCGCCACAAGTACGACGTCGTGCGGGAGTGGGTCCACACTATTGGCGAGCTGATCCGCCAAGTGCGGCCGGACATCGTGACTGACCAGTGGGACACCCGCCGCCGTTCCGGCAAAGTCCGCATCGACTACACGCAGATGGTCATCGGCAAGACGCTGGTCGCGCCCTACGCCGTCCGCCCCCGAGACGGCGCGCCCGTTTCCACGCCCCTCCGCTGGGAGGAGCTGGACGATCCCAACCTGCGCCCCGACAGCTGGACCATTCGCACCATCTTTGACCGCCTCGATCGAGTGGGCGATGTCTGGCAAGGAGCGCTGACGTTTGACCAGGAGCTGCCCCAGCTAAGTTCAGAGTTCAGAGTTCTGAGTTCAGAGTCAATGCCCGACAAACTGGCCACCTACCAACGGAAGCGTGATTTCGCGATTACCGCCGAACCATCGGGCAGGAAAGACTCAGAACTCAGAACTCAGAACTCAGAACTCTCAGGACTCCGCTTCTGCGTCCAGAAGCATCACGCCTCCCGCCTTCACTACGACTTTCGCCTGGAAAAGGACGGCGTGCTGCTGTCCTGGGCAGTACCCAAGGGCCCGAGCTTGAACCCGGCAGAGAAGCGCATGGCCGTCCACGTCGAGGACCACCCGATCGAGTACCTCGAGTTCGAAGGCACCATCCCGGAGGGCGAGTACGGCGGCGGCACCGTCATGCTGTGGGACCTTGGGACCTATGAGGAGCTGCCCGGCTCCAAAGGCAACGAGCTCAAGTTCATCCTGCACGGGCAGAAGCTGGACGGCGAGTTCGTGCTGGTGCGGACGGGCGGCGACAAGCAGTGGCTGCTGATCAAGAAACGGGACGGGTTCGCCGAGCGGCCGGCGGACGACGAGCACTCGGTGAAATCGAGCCGAACCATGGAGGAGATCGCCCAAGGCAAGCAAGCCGTGTGGTTCAGCGACCTTCCGGCCGATGCGGCCGAGATGGACCTGTCGTTGGCTCCGGAGGCGGCCATGCCGCGTTCCATCGAGCCGATGATGGCGACCCTGGCCCAAAAGCCGTTCTCGCACCCCGACTGGCTGTTCGAGGTCAAATGGGACGGCATCCGGGCCATCTCGTTCGTCACCAAAGACGGGGTGCGGCTGATGAGCCGCCGGGGCAACGATTGCTCCGCGCAGTACCCCGAGCTGGCCGGCATCCGCCGCGAGCTCGAGGCCGAAACATGCGTCATCGACGGCGAGATCGTGGCCTACGACGAGAAGGGCATGCCGAACTTCCACCTGCTGCAAAAGCGCATGAACCTGCAGCGTGCCGCCGACATCCAGCGGGCGCAGGCCGAGATCCCCGTCGGCATGCAGGTGTTCGATCTGCTGTACCTGGACGGCCGCGACCTGCGCAAGCTGCCGCTCGTTCAGCGCAAGGCGCTGCTGCGCCGCGTGGTGCAGCCCAAGGGCTTCCTACTGTATTCCGAGCACGTCGAGGGCGAGGGCAAGGCCTTCTATCAGGCGGCGGTGGAACGAGGCCTGGAGGGGGCAGTCGCCAAGGACAAGAACAGCCCCTACTTGACCGGCAAGCGCAGCAAATCCTGGCTCAAGCTCAAAGCCACCAAGGAGATGGACTGCGTCATCGGCGGCTGGACGGAGGGCGAGGGCGCGCGCAAGGCGCTCGGCTCGGTGGTGCTCGGCCTCTACCAGCCGGACGGCAAGCTGTGCTTCGTCTGCAATTCCGGCAGCGGCTTCGATCAGCGCACGCTGGAGACGACGCTTGAGCTGCTGCAGCCGATCAAGATTCCCAAGCAACCCTTCGTCCGCAAGCCCGAGCCGCCGGAGCGCTACCACTGGGTCGAGCCCACGTACGTGTGCCGCATCAAGTACAGCAACTTCACGCCCGAAGGCTTCGTCCGCCATCCGGTGTTCCTGGGTCTGCGCCCTGACAAAGCGCCCGAAGACTGCCTGCTCGAAAACGAGTTGCCGTCGGAGCCAGTCCCCTCGCCCGCCGCGGCGGGAGAGGGCTAGGGTGAGGGAGCCCTGCCATAATCCACGAGTGGTTGCCTCTATCGATGTCAAGCTCGCCGATCTCCAGCGCATTCTGGGAGAGCTTGGCAGCGTACTCGTCGCCTTCTCCGGAGGGGTGGACAGCACGCTGCTGCTGAAGGTCGCGCACGACGTATTGGGCGAGCGGGCGCTGGGCGCTACCGGCGTTTCGCCCAGTGTGCCGCCTTCCGAGGTGGCCGAGGCGCGGGAGCTGGCGCAGCGCATCGGCGCGGAACTGCTGCTGGTCAATACCGAGGAGATGGAGGACGAGAACTACACCTCCAATCCGGCCAACCGCTGCTACTTCTGCAAGACCGAGCTGTTCAGCCGTCTGCTGACGATTGCTGACAAACGGGGTATCGCCTGTGTCGTCGACGGCTTCAATGCCGACGACGTGGGCGATTGGCGGCCTGGCATGAAAGCTGCCCGTGAGCGCGGCGTCCGCAGTCCCCTTAAGGAGGCGGAGCTGACCAAGGCCGACATTCGGGAGCTGTCGCACGGTTTTGGCCTGCCGACCTGGGACAAGCCGGCCATGGCCTGCCTATCGTCGCGCATCCCCTATGGCCAGCGCGTGACCGTGGATAAGCTGAGCCGCATCGACGCCGCCGAACAGTTCCTGCGCGGACTCGGCTTCCGTATCCTGCGCGTCCGCCACCACGAGGACCACGCCAGCGTAGAGGTTGGTCCGCCCGAGCTGGCGCGCGCCTTCGAGCTCCAGGACCGGATTGTCACCCGCCTACGGCAGTTCGGCTTCGCCGCCGTGACCATCGACCCAAACGGCTACCGCACAGGGTCGCTGAACGAAGCCCTGAAGCGGTAGCCCCTCCCCGACAATATTGATCGCCTACTTCGACTGCTTCTCCGGCGCGAGCGGCGACATGATCCTAGGTGCGCTCGTCGACGCCGGCTGGCCCGGGCTGGAAGAGGCGCTGGAGAAGCTCAACGTGCCCGGCTGGCGGATGGATGCCAAGAAAGTGGTGAAGCGCGGCATCACCGCCACCAGCGTTTCGTTTCAGCTCGAGCCGGGATCGCAGCGGCGGCACTTGGAAGACATGCTGGCCATCATCTCCGCCAGCGGTTTGCCCGCGCCTGCCCGTGACGCCGCCGGCGCCATCTTCCGGCGTCTCGCTGAGGTGGAGGCTGGCGTCCACGGCATTGCGCTCCAGCAGGTCCACTTCCACGAGCTGGGCGGGTTGGATACCTTGCTGGACGTAGTGGGCGCTTGCGCTGGCTTCGCGCACTTCGGTTTCGAGCACGTGGCCGTGTCGCCATTCGCGCTCGGCAGCGGCACGGTAACGACGGAGCATGGCGTCCTGCCTGTACCCGCGCCGGCAACCGCCAAGCTGCTGGAGGGTTGGGAGGTCGTCCCCGGTCTGGCCAAGCGCGAGCTGACCACACCTACCGGCGCCGCCATCCTCACGCACTTCGCCACAAGTCAGGCGCTGCCGCCGATGCGGCTGTCATCGATTGGTTACGGCGCCG
>DAIUFO010000062.1:0-2327 GCA_036844545.1 Chloroflexota bacterium | reverse complement strand
GGACAGCGCGAGCTCGACTACCCGAACGTGCTGCGCTTGCTCACTGGCCAGTCCGCCGCCGATCGGTCGACTGAAACGGTCGTGGTCATCGAGACGACCATCGACGACATGAACCCCGAGCTGCTGCCGCCGGCGCTGGATGAGCTGTTCGCGGCCGGTGCGCTCGACGCCTTCCTCACGCCCATCCAGGCCAAGAAAGGCCGCCCGGCGGTGCTGCTGACGGCGCTGGTCGCGCCGGGGGGCGACGATGCCGTCATCGACGCCATCTTTCGCCACACCACGACCATCGGTCTGCGCTTCCGTACGGAGCAGCGCCGCACTCTGCCGCGCCACGAGCAGACGGTCCAAACCGAGTTCGGTCCGGTGCGTGTCAAAGTCGCCGGCGAAGGCGCCGCCGCCAAAGCCAAACCCGAGTTCGAGGACTGCCGCCGCCTAGCCGCCGAGCACGGCCTGCCCGTCGCGACCGTCTATCAGGCTGCGCTCCGCCAGCTCTAGCGCCGGCTGCTTTGGAGGTCACCCATGCTGGGTGGCGTCATTCCCAAAGAGACAGGTCGGGCGTGGCGCGTCCGCTGGCCGCCAGCGCCTGAAGATGGCGTTTGAGCTTGCGCGCCTGCCGCGGCCGGGGCGGCCGCTCGTGAACCAGGCGCCATAACAGCGCTCGGAATTCATCAGGCGTCGCGCTCAGGAGGCGCCTGGCGAACTCGACCTCGTTGCCGTAAGGCTCCGGGAGTGGCCCGATGACGCATGGCGCCAGACACTCGGCCGAGGCGGCCTTGGCGCAAGGCGGACGGGGCTTGCGGGCAGATGGCAGGCGCCGGGTGCAGGTCCGCAGCCGCAGCAGAGATGTCAGCAGCGTGCGTAGACGCGCGGCCGCCGCCGCGTGCCTGAATGGCCCAAAGTAGGTGGCGCCATCCGCCTTCGGCGCGACAGCGTGGGTCAGGCGCGGGAAGGCCTCGTGCGTCGATAGCCGGATATAGCGGGCGTGCTCTCCCCGCCGACGCTGGATGTTGAACGGCGGCAGCCACGCGTCGATAAGCCGCTGCTCGAGCAGCACTGCCTCCAGCTCGCTATCGACCGGCACGACGTCGATGCGCTCGGTCAGCTCAATCAGCTCCTGCAGATTGCGGCTGATAGCGATTGGGGAGCGCAGGTAGCTGCCTACCCGCCGCCTCAGGTTTACCGATTTGCCAACGTACAGCGGCTCGCCCGCGGCGGAGGCCATGACGTACACACCAGGTTCCTCGGCGATGGCGTGGTGAGCTGGCGTGCCGCTGGCGCGTGGCTCGCCGAGCACGAGCAGCTCGGCCATCGAATGGTTGCCTCGCAGCCGCTCAAACAGAGCGGACGAAAAGGCAAGCATTGGTGCTGGCCGCCTGCCGAGAGGCACTGGCAGGCTGAAGTGTTTGGCCAAGGTAACGGGATCGGGCCGGCCGCGAAAGCCTTCCAGACGGACCAGCCGCAGCAAGTCGATGGCCGGCCAGCGGGGCCCCAGCAGCTCCTCTAGGTAGTGCGGGACATAGCCGAAGCCCGCGACCGTCGCGCCGCCAAGAAACCCGCGCAGCTCTTCGACAGCCTGGTCCCAAGACAGCCATTCGGAGGAAGCTTCCGGCACGCTCAGCCTGCGCAGCAGCTTGGGCACCGGCCGGTGCGAGGCGATCAGCGCCTGGAAGCGGGCTCCACCGCGTTGCGCCGCGACTTCGACGACGCGGTGCCGGCGTGGGTTCGGACCGCTGGCCAGCACTTCCAGAATCGCCAGCTCGTCGGCCGGTGGACGCAAGCGCCAGGCGATCCCGTCGAACGAGAGCCGGTCGTTTGTCAGTGAGGCGAGCAAGGGGACGAAGGCTTCGCCGCCGAACACATGGGTGGCCAGCTCGGCAGAGGTGGCGGCGCCGCGTTGGTGGAGGAAGTCGATGGCTCGGCTCACCAGCTCCATCTAGAACATTTGTATCACGCGCTACGATGCAGGTAATGAGCGTCCGCGTCGGCATCCAGTTGAACGCCGCGAACAACCCCTTGGGCTCGGGTGAGCGCTTCTGGTCGATCGTGGATGGCTGCGAGCGGCTGGGCTTCGACTCGCTGTGGCTGAGCGAGCGCGCTTCGGGGCCTGTGCTCGATTCACTCTCGGCGCTGGCCGCGATCGCCGGCCGCACCAGCCGGCTGAAGTTCGGCAGCAGCGTCCTCGTCGCGCCGGCTTACAACCCTGTGCTGCTGGCCAAAGCGCTGGCGACCATCGACGTGCTGTCCAACGGCCGCATCCTGCCGGCGCTGGGCATCGGCTTGGACGATCCGCGTGAGCTCGAGGCGCTCAACGTGCGTAAAGAGGAGCG
>DAIUFO010000061.1:0-14382 GCA_036844545.1 Chloroflexota bacterium | reverse complement strand
CCAGCATGCCCGTAATCGCGGTTGTCGGCGGCCACTGGGGCGACGAAGGCAAAGGCAAGCTTGTCGATTTCCTGGCGGAGCGGGCTAAGCTCGTGGTCCGCGCCAACGGCGGCCGCAACGCCGGCCACACCGTAGTCGTCGGCGACAGCGAGTTCCACTTCCATCTCGTCCCCTCGGGCATGCTCTATCCCGGCACCACCTGCGTCATTGGCCCCGGCGTGGTCATGGACCCTATCAAGCTCGTGGAAGAGCTGGACGAGCTGACGGCGCGGGGCATCGACACCACCAATCTATTGATCAGCGACCGTGCGCACCTGGTGCTGCCATACCACATCGAGCTCGACCACCTCAATGAGGAAGCTCGCGGCAAGGACCGCCATGGCACGACCGGCAATGGCATCGCGCCGGCTTACACCGACAAGTGGGCGCGCATTGGCCTGCGGGCTGTCGACCTTTTGGACCCGGCCGGCTTCAGCGACAAGTATCAGCACGCCGTGGGCGAAAAGAATCGCCTGTTCCGGGCCTTTTACGGCGTGTCCACGGTGGCAGTCCAGCCCGACCTGGAGCATCTGCTGGCGGCCGGAGAGCGTTTGCGGCCCTACATCGGCGACAGCAACACGGCCATCCAAGAGGCGCTTTCCCGGGAGGAATTGATCCTGCTCGAGGGCGGCCAGGCGACGCTTCTGGACGTCGACCACGGCACCTACCCGTACATCTCTTCGTCCTCGACCAGCGCCGGGCTGTGCCTCGGCGCCGGCATCCCGCCCAACAAGGTCAGCCAAGTGTTCGGAGTCTTCAAAGCCTTCTGCACCCGCGTCGGCAGCGGTCCCTTCCCCACCGAGCTGAACGGCGGCCTGGCCGAGCACATCCGCGAGCGAGGCAAGGAGTACGGTGTGACCACCGGCCGCCCACGGCGCATCGGCTGGTTCGATGCCGTCGCCGGCCGCTACGCCGTCGAGGTCAACGGCGCCGACCGCATCTTCCTCACCAAGCCGGACGTGCTCGACGACCTGGCCACTGTCAAGATCTGCACGGCCTACGAGCTTGACGGCCGCCAAATCACCCACTTCCCGTCGGCGATCGAGCAGCTCGAGCGCTGCAAACCCGTCTACGAAGAATGGCCTGGCTTTGGCCCCATCGCCGGGCTGCGGCGCTTCGCGGACCTCACGCCGCCGGCTCAGAACTATGTCCGCCGCCTGGAGGAGCTCCTCGGCGCCCCCATCAGCATGATCGGCACCGGCCAAGCCCGCGAAGACACCATCGACCGCGAGCTCCTCGCCGCCTAGGCGAGGGCACCGTTGTTGCTGTGGCAGTATTCGCAAAAGGAGCCTCATGCCTAACGCCACCATCAACGACTTCCGTATCCACTACGAGCGCGGCGGCAGCGGCCCGCTGCTGGTCCTGCTGCACGGTATCGGCTCCAATGCGCGCTCGTGGCAGCATCAGCTCCAGGGCCTGGCGGACGAGTACGATGTCGTCGCCTGGGATATGCGCGGCTACGGCTCCTCGTCCGATCCCGTCGCGCCCTACTCGATGAGCGACGCTGCTGACGACCTGGCGAGCCTGCTCGACCATCTCGGCTTCGAGAAGGCCCATATAGGCGGACTGTCGATGGGCGGCGTCTTGGCCCAGGAGTTTTACCGCCGCCACGCGCTGCGCGTCCGGTCGTTGATCCTGGCCGACACGAATGCGGGACAGGGCGCGCTCGACGACGAGGAGCGCCAGCGGCGTCTCGATCAGCGGCTTTCCGGCCCTGCTGAGCCGGCCGGCCTGGCCCGCCAGCGCACCCCCGCCCTGCTCTCGGCCGACGCTCCACCCGAGGTGGTGGCCGAAGCCGAGTCGATCATGGCCGAGATTCATCCTGAGGGCTACCGCTTCGCCGCCCGAGCCTTCGCCGAGACGGATGAGCGCGACCTGCTGCCGCGCATCGACGTGCCCACGCTCGTCATCTGGGGCGAGTGCGACACCGTTTGCCCTCGCGCCGACGCGGACTACCTGGCTGAGAACATCAAAGGCGCGCAGTTCGAGCTGATCCCCAAAGCCGGCCACCTCTCCAGCCAGGAGAACCCATCCGCCTTCAACGACGCCGTCCGCCGTTTCCTGGCCGGCGTTCCCTAAGGGGATATTGTTCCTCTCCCTCCACAGAGGGAGAGGCTAGGTGAGGGCACCTCTAGCCGAGCTTGAGTACCTGCCCAACGGCCAGGGAATTCGGATCGCTAAGCGCATTGAGGCTGACGAGCTTCCCCATGCTGAGCGCGTGAGCTTTGGCTATTCCGTACAGCGTGTCCCCGGCCGCGACAGCGACCTGCCCCGCTGGCGCCGGCTCCGCGGGCTTGCCTGCTGAAGCTGATGCCACTGTGGCACTCGGAGGAGCCGTGGCAGGTGGCGAAGCCGGGCCGCTTGGCGCTGGCGGCGCCGCCTCGACAGTCATCGTGGCCGGCGGCGGGCCGCTGGGACCAACGTCGGCGGCGGGGACGAAGGCGGGCGCGCCGGTGGCGACCACGATGACTTGCAGGCGCGGCCCGTTCTGGGGCGCCACGACCTGGAAGAACTGCCATGGTGTCGTTGGCCCGAACTTGATCGCCTTGTCGTCGGCGCCCGACCATAGCGCCGACCCCCGGAACGTCTCCACCCAGAAAGGTGTGAACGGCGGCGGCCCGCTCGGAGGCGCGTAGCGCGCTTCGAGAGGGGCGTTGCCCGACGCGTAGGCGTTGTCTTCCAACGGCAGCCCGCCGTTGTCCGAGACGTCCAGGAACAGCACCGGCAGCGACTGGGTGTAGTAGTCGTCCGCGGCCGTCCGCATGACCATGAAGTGCAGGTGCGGCGCGGACGTCCAACCGGTGTTGCCGCCGTAGGCCAGCAGCTGGCCAGTCTGCACCTGGTCTCCGACCTTGACGCGTACGCCGTTGAACATCAAGTGCATGTACAGGCCGGACGTGCCGTCCCCGTGGTCCACGACCACATAGTTGGCCTCGCCCGCGTATTTCGGGCCCCAGCCGCCGGCATTGGAGCTCTGCCGAACGGCTTTGACGGTGCCCCCCCGTGCGGCGCCAACCGGTGTGCCGGTGGGCATGCAGAAATCCCAGGCGTAGGCGGCCAGGCCGGTGTGGGTGCTGCCGGCGTGGTTGTTGCCCTGGCAGACGTCGAAGCTCAGGCCGCCGCCGTAGGGCAGCTTGTAGATGCGGGGGCCTTTGGGTGCTGGCGGTGGCGTGGGTGTCGGCGACGGCGCCAGCAGCGCCGGACTTACCGCGGGGGCAGCCGGCACAGCGGCCAGCATGACCAGGCCAGTCAATGCGCCGGCCAGCGCAATCGTGCGTAGCTCCATGGGGCACTGGCCAAAACGACCACCAGCGCTGCGCCGTTACGCCGCCAAGCCGCAAGCAACCATGCCATAGTTGCTTCGTGATGGCTGGCCCCGTGCAGCTCGGCGCGGCCGCGATCAGCGTGCTCGGCATTCTGCTCACCGCCGTGGCCGCCGTCCAGGCCGCCAACCCCATGCCGCAGATCGCCCTGACGCTGGCAGCCGTGGCCGTCCTGATCGTGACCGTGGTCCGATCCGAACGGAGCTAGCAGCCACGAAGGCAGGGCCGGGGTCCGGTACCCTGTAAGCGATGCAAATCGGATTTCACCTGACTCCGTTCTGGAGCCCGACTGACCGCACACCCACACAGATCATTGACGAGGCTATCGAAGTCGTGGCCGCCGCTTCCAAGATGGGCTTCGGCTGGGTCTCCATGGGCAACCACTGGCTGTCCTACCCCACCGTCTGGCCGCAGCCCTTCCCGCTGGTCGCCCGTTTGGCGCCGGAAACCGGCGACATGCTCATCAGGACGTCCGTGCTCCTGGTGCCGCTGTTCAACCCTATCGACATCGCGGAAAACGTGGCCACGCTCGATCACATCACCCACGGCCGGCTCGTCCTCGGCATGTCGATCGGCTACCGCGAGCAGGAGCTGGAGGTCGCCGGCCTGAGCCGCAAGGATCGCGTGCCCAAGCTCGAGGAATCAGTGGCCCTGATGAAGCAACTGTGGAGCGGCGAAGAAGTGACCTTCGACGGCAAGTACACCAAGCTGGTCAAAGGCCGTATGGGCTTCACGCCGTACCAGAAGCCTCACCCGCTGCTGGAGATGGGCGCCCAGAGCGAGGGCGCCACCAAGCGTGCCGCCCGCATTACCGACGGCGTGTTCTTCGGTCCGCAGGCGCCCTGGACCTACGTCAGCCAGCTGGCCGACCTCTATCGCGCCACACGCAAGGAGCTCGGTCAGGATCTCGGCATGCTGGGCGCCTCCCGCAGCCTGATGGTCGCCAGCAGCAAGGAAGAAGCGAAAAAGACCGCCGCCCAATACCTCGAAAAGACCTTCAACATGTACAAGACCTGGTCCATGCAGGAAAGCAACATGGCCGAGCTGCAGCTCAGCTCCGACATTCCCCTCGAGGATTGGGCCGTCCACGGCTCCCCCGCCGACTGCGTAGAAAAAATCCTCTACGCCCGCGACGAGCTGGGCCTCAACCGCATCGGCTTCACCATCTACAGCCTCCCCCCCTCCCCCCAAGCTCGCATCGACTATCTGCACATGATCGCCGAAGACATCGTCAAGAAGGTGATTCGCTAGGGAGTGCATTCCCCTGAAGGTGAAGATTGGTGGACTTCGAAATCGGTTTCTGGCATCCGTTTGGACCGCACGCGCGAGAGAGGCCCGAGGACATCATCGTTCGCAAACGGGCAGAAATCCAACGCAATTGCTGGACCCTTTGGTCGTTTCAGTATCGCAGGATGCAGACGCTGGAGATGTGGTACCGGACAGTTGTGGAGTCTAATCCGACACATGTACTTGTGATCTGCTCAAAAGGAAATGGAGTTGATCCTGCCGAGACGCTGGACGAGGGGATCATTTCAGGGTGCAGGAGCTACCGCTTTGTCAGTGAAACGGAATGGCGGCCGCTTCCCAGATCCATCGAAGTCCCACACCCATTTAAGGCTGGGAAGACGACCATCGCTTCCGCTTCGTTGTCCAAAGCATCATTTGTCCATCTGAACCGTTTGCGCAGACGCTGAGCTGGCTGGATAGGGAGGGGATTTGGCGGGACAGATGGCTGGACAAGAACGGGGTTTGGCATCAGACGCTTCCGACTCGCCCCGAATTCCTCATCCGCTCTGGTGGGAACGCCGCCATACGGCCGTTTCTAGCCGTTCTGGAACTCAGAGAACCCTACCTGGCAGTCGTAAGCAGTAATGAGGCGCCCGATTCCGCCTCCAACCGACAAACCGGCACCTAAGCCCCCACGTACTTGGGCGGGTCGTCCAGGGAGGCGGGGTCGAACAGCTCCTCCGGCGTGAACTGCCGCCGCGTTAGCCCCTGCCTGTAGGCGTAGCGGCAGATCGCCTCCAATGCGGCGCGGTTGTTCTCCAGGTCGTACGGCCAGGGGTCTCGGCCCAAGGCTTCCCGCTGCTCCTCCAAGGCCTCCCGAAACCAGGCCAGGCTGACCCGCCGCGGATCCTCCATGCGCTCCCAGGCCAGGTCCTTTGATCGCCGGAAGGCCTGCACCAAGTTCATCGACAGCCACGGATACTGGCGCAGCAGTTCCTCGCGCACGACCACTGTGTGCATGATCGGGAACATGCCCGTGCGCTCGAAGTAGCGCTTCTCCTCGGCCTTGGCGTCCGGGAACAGCCGCTTGATGCGCGGGTCGCCATTGCGCCAGGACGGCGGCAGCTCCGGGTAGATCAGCGCTGTCAGCTCGCCCTCCAGCAGCATGCGGTCGACGTCGTTACCCTCCGGCACGCGCTGCAGCCGGTAGCCCTGGGGCAGCTCGAGCGGGATGTCCTCCTCGTCCTGCGTGAACCACTCCACGGATTTCAGGTCCAGGCCGTAGGCGTCCTCCAGGATGCCGCGCATCCAGAAGCCGGCCGTCGTCTGCCAGGTCCTCAGGCCGATACGTTTGCCCTCGAGCTGCTTCGGCTCGGTGATGCCCGCCGACGCGTTTACGAACAGGTAGGAGTGTCGGAAGCGCCGGTGCGGGAACGCCGGAATCGCCACGTAAGGCAGCTCGCCGCGATCGCGCAGCAGCATGTACGACGCCATCGAAAACTCGCACACGTCGAACTCCTGATGCCGGATCAGCCGCCAGTGCCGTTCCGGTGACGGCATGGTCAAAGCCACCAGGTCCACGCCGGCCACGCCGATCGCGCCGTTTACCAGGCCGAGGTTGATGTCGTAGTCGCCACAAGCCAGGGTGAGTCGCACGTTTTCAGACATAAGGCCACAATTATCCCAATGGCCTTGCCTCGCATCGCACTGATGCTGTCCGGCGGCACTATCGACTCGGTCGGGACCGACCGTCTGGACCTGGCCTGGTACTTCGAGAATGACCAGCGTCTCCAACCAGCCGAGCTGATTGCGCGTGTGCCGGAGATCGTCGAGGTTGCCGAAGTGGTCGAGATCCCCTTCCGGCGGCTGTCCAGCGGCGGTATCCTGCCGGCCGACTGGCTCGAGCTGGCTCATACGCTGCAGGAGCGGCTCGACGGCGGCCTGGACGGCGCCGTCATCACCCACGGCACCAACACCCTCGAGGAAACAGCCTACTTCCTCAACCTAACGCTCGAGACCGACAAGCCGGTCGTCGTCACCGGTGCCATGCGTCCCTCCAGCGCCATCAGCCCGGACGGCTACCTGAACCTGCTGAACGCCTTCCGCCTCGCCGCCGCTGCATCCGCGAGCGGTAAGGGCGTGCTGGTCCTCCTGAACGACACCATCCACGCCGCCCGCGACGTCACTAAGACCAACACCTTCCGCGTCCATACCTTCCAGAGCCGCGATACCGGCCCGCTAGGCTACACCGACGCCGATGGCCGCCTCATCTGGTACACGGCCCCCGTCCGGCGGCGAGGCGGCTTCGACGTCCGTCAGCTGACGGACCTGCCACGCGTCGACGTCGTGGTGTCCTACGTCGGCGCCGATGGGGCGCTGATTGACGCGGCTGTGGCCGCCGGCGCGCAAGGCATCGTCAGCGCCGGCACCGGCGCTGGCCGCCCCACGCCCGGCGAGGACGAAGCTCTCGATCGCGCCATCGCCCACGGCGTAGTCGTCGTCCAGGCCAGCCGCACCGGTTCCGGTCGCGTCGCTCGCAGCCCCAAAATGCGCGCTCGAAGCCTGGTCACCGCCGACAACCTGCTTCCCTGGAAAGCGCGCATCCTGCTCATGCTGGCCCTCACCCGCACCCGCGACGTGGAGGCCATCCAACAGCTGTTCGAGGAGTACTAAGGCAGCAGCCGCAAGAACTCGCAGTGCCGCGGCTTGATTGCCGAGAAGTGCCGGCGGTCCAGAGTGATGACGGTATCCGTCTCCAGCCGCTCCGCCAGCGTTACCACAGAGGCGTCAACCGCGCCAAGCGGAAAGTCCGCATACTGCAGGACGAGCTCCGAAATGCGCAGCCAGTCGCCGGCGATGGGCGCCCGCACGTCCGAGTCCGCCAGGCTTCGCAGGAAATCGGCCTCAATCTCAGGCCCAAACAGCTTTTCGAGAAAGTAGCAGACCTCTCCCACAACCAATGCAGGAATGAACAGGCGCAGCTCGGCATCGGCGAGAGTGGCCAGGCAGCGGTCGTGCTCCGGATCGGATGGGTCAGCCGCCGCGATTAGCGGCCCAGCATCGACTATTGCCTGGGTCACCGCTCTCCGCCGAACGCATCCTCCTGAATGTCGCGGAAGTAATGCTCATCGAGATACTCGTCCAGCCGTGAAGCGTCAATTTTGTGAGGGGCGCCAGGCGGCACGATATTCGCGAACTTGAGCACCCGCCGCTCTGTGGGCGGGCCGGCGACGTAGTTCGCGACGGCTTCGCGGACGACCAGGCTCGGCGTGACGCCGCGCCGTTCGGCTTCCAGCTTCAGCATCTTGGCGATGTCGTCCGGCAGCAGCACGGTCGTGCGTTTCATATGCTCAGCATATCGTATGACTCTATGCTGTTGCGAACGTGGTATATGGGTGGCCATAAATTCATTTCTGGCAAACTAGCAGGAACGACTACTAATCGGAGGAATTTTGAATGGCACGTGTTTGGGATCGCTTTCTAACTGACCAGGACAAGGAGCATGTAGGGCAAGCGCACGACCGGCGGGTCGGCTTTGGAAAGCGCCCCGCGGTCTTGAACGTCGACCTCTATCGTTGGGTCTTCGGCGACGAGCCACAGTCGCTGCTCGAGGGCGTCAAGCTCTGGCCCGGCTACACCGGCATGGCCGGCTGGAATGCCATACCGCATATCCAACGGCTGCTCGGGGAGGCCCGTGCGGCCGGCGTGCCCATCACCTACGTCACCGGTTTGGTGGATGAGGATTCGGGCATGCCCGGCTGGAACGAGGCCGTCCATGGCGATCGCGGCCGCCGAGGCGGAGGTTCGGGCGATCCCGTGGAGCGCGACCGATACCGCCGCCGCTACGACATCATCGACGACGTCGCGCCGCAGCCGGGCGACGTGGTGCTGCGCAAGACCGCGCCCAGCGCTTTCTGGGGCACGCCCCTGATGGCCGAGCTGAATCGCCTGGACGTCGACACGCTGATCGTCACCGGCGAGAGCACCAGCGGCTGCGTCCGCGCCTCGGTTGTGGAGGCCGCCAGCTATCGCTTCCGCGTGCAGGTAGTCGAGGACTGTGTGTTCGACCGCCACGAGGCTTGCCACGCCATCAACCTGTTCGACATGCACCAGAAGTACGCCGACGTCATCTCTATCGACACTGCCGTCGAGTACCTGCGCGGCCTCAAAGCCGGCGCGGCCGAGCCGGAGCGTGAACTAGCCGGCGTCCGCTAGCCGCGGCCAGTGCCCTGGGACCCTGCCCAGTACCTGAAGTTCGGCGACCACCGGCTTAGGCCGGCCGTCGATCTCTTGAATCGCATCGGCCTCGACGTGCCATCCGAGGTGTACGACCTTGGCTGCGGCGCGGGCAACGTCACGCGCCTGCTGCGGGCCCGCTGGCCTGAGGCGCGGATTACCGGTGTCGATTCGTCCGAGGCCATGCTGGCCAAGGCGGCGTCCGCCGTGCCGGACGTCGCCTGGCAGCAGGCCGACCTGGCCAGCTGGCAGCCGCCTCGCCCAGCCGACCTGATTTACTCCAACGCCGCCCTGCACTGGCTGACCGACCACGATCGGCGCTTCCCGGCGCTGCTGGCGCAACTGAAGCCGGGCGGCGTGCTGGCCGTACAGATGCCGCGCAACTTCCTGGCGCCGTCGCACACCGCCATCGCCGACGCCGCCAGGAGCGGTCCCTGGCGAACCAAGCTCGAGCCGCTGCTGCGCCGGGTGCCCGTTTCCGAGCCGGCCTTCTACTTCGACGTCCTGGCGCCGCACGCCTCGAGCCTGGACATCTGGGAGACCGAGTACCAGCACGTCCTCGAAGGCGAGGATCCTGTCAAGGAGTGGACCAAGGCCACCTGGCTGAACCCACTGCTCGACGCCTTGGAGGAGCCCGAGCGTGCCCAGTTCGAGCGCTGCTACGCCGGCATGGTCGCGAAAGCCTACCCGCGCCGCCCCGACGGCCGCACGCTGCTGCCCTTCCGGCGCCTGTTCATGGTGGCCAAAGTACTCAGCTGAATACTCGCGGCCTTGACCTGACGGGCTGTCTGGTGCCAAGCTGTCGGCGCATGGCGGCTGACGTAACCGGCGAAGATTCGGGCCGCTTCGGGACCCTGTACGAAGTTGCCCAGCTGCTGTCGAGCTCGCTGGACCTCCAAGAGGTGCTTCAGCGCGTTATGGATGTGGTGGTGGCGGTGACCGGCGCTGAACGTGGCATGGTCTTGCTGCCCGATGCCGAGGGCGTGCTGTCGGTGGCGGTCGCCCGCAACTTGAATCGCGAGGACATCGACCGCCGTGAGTCCGGTGTGTCGCGGACGCTGTGCGACCGCGTGTTCGACACTGGCCACGCTGTGCTTATTGGCGACGCCCTGGAGGACGAGCGGAGCGCCGCCGCCGAAAGCGTTGTGTCCCTGCGCTTGCGGTCCGTGCTGTGCGCTCCTTTGCGGATCAAGGGTAAGACCACCGGCGTCGTCTACCTGGATCACCGCGCCGAGACCGGCCGTTTCAGTGAGCGCCAGAGCCGGCTTCTGGAGGCCGTGGCCGAGCAGGCCGCCATCGCCATCGAAAACGCCCGCTTGTATGACGACCTTCGCCAGCACGCCGCAAATCGCCGACCTGAAGACGTACCAGGATGACGTCTTTCGGAGCGTGGCCACAGCCATCGCCGGCCTGGATACCGAAGGCCGCCTGCTGAGCCTCAACCGAGCTGCTGAGGAGCTGTTCGCGACCAACGAGGCAGCCGCTCGCGGCGCTTCCTACGCCAAGGTATTTGGTGAAGCGCTGGCGCAGCGGTTGCTGCGCAGCTTTGCCACGGCCGCGGGTGGCAAGGCCAGCCGCATCGTCACCGCGAGCCTGCTGCTGGGCGACCAGGAGCGGCACTTGCGCTGCGGCGTGGCGCCGATGCGTCGCGCCGATGGCCAGGTTCGAGGGCTGGTGTTTCTGGCGGAGGACGAGACGGCGCGGGTGGTGGCCGAGCGGGCCAAGGAACGCGAGGAAGCCGAGCGCCGGCGCATTCGCGAGCTGTTCGGCCGTTACGTGGCCGAGCCGGTGGTCGAGCAGCTGGTGTCCGACCCGAGCCGGGCCCAGCTCGGCGGCCAGCGGCGCGACGTGAGCGTGGTGTTCGCCGATATCCGCGGCTACACCACGTTTTCCGAGCGAAGCACGCCCGAGGAATTGGTGGCCACGCTCAGCCGTTACCTGGCCGTCGCAGTGGACTCGATTATGGAATGCGGCGGCACGTTGGACAAGTTCATGGGTGACGGTGTGATGGCCCTCTTCAATGCTCCGTTGGACCAGCCTGACCACGCCCTGGCAGCCGTACGCGCCGCCTGGCAGATGCAGCAGCGGGCCAGGACCGCCGTCGAAGGAGTCACCTTCGGCGTGGGGGTCAACACCGGCGAAGCCATCGTCGGCAACCTGGGGACCGAGCGCTTTCGCAACTATTCCAGTGTGGGCGACGCCGTGAACGTCGCCGCGCGCCTGCAAGCCCACGCGCAAGGCGGCGAGGTGCTGCTGACAGGGGCTACGCTGGACCGCGTGCGAGAGCATGTGCGGGTCGAGCCGTTGGGCGCTGTCGAGGTAAAGGGACGTCAGCAGCCGGTGGAGACCTACCGCCTGATCGAGGTGCTGCCGGCGTGAGCGTAGTTCCCGGTCAGAACCTGGGCCAATACCGGATCGTCGAGCAACTCGGCCGGGGCGGCATGGCGACGGTCTACAAGGCCTTTCAGCCGTCGCTGTCGCGCCAGGTAGCCATCAAGGTGCTGCCCGAGTTCTTCGCCGAAGACCCCACGTTCCACGAGCGCTTCCGCCAGGAGGCGATGGCCATCGCCGGCCTGCGCCATCCCAACATCCTGTCGGTGTTCGACTCGGGTGAGGCCGACGGCGTGGCCTACATCGTCGGCAAGCCCCTGCCCATCGATTACTGCCTGGGCATCCTGCGTGCCGTCGGCTCAGCGCTGGATTACGCGCACTCACGGGACCTGCTGCATCGCGACGTCAAGCCCAGCAACATCCTGCTGACTCGCGACGGCACACCGGTGCTGTCCGACTTCGGCCTGGCGCGCATGATGACCGCGCCAGGACAGAGCGCTGCTAACCGGCTGACTGTTACCGGCACGGCGGTCGGCACACCGGAGTACATGGCGCCAGAGCAAGCCAGCGAGGGCGTGGCCGGACCAGCCGCTGACCTGTACTCGCTGGCTGTGGTGCTGTACGAGATGCTGACCGGCAGCGTGCCGTACGCCGCCGAAACGCCCCTGGCGGTGCTCCTGGCGCACGCCAACAAGCCCTTGCCCCTGCCGCGGGAGCGCAACCCGGAGCTGAGTGAGGCGGTCCAGGAGGTGCTGCTGAAGGGCCTGGCCAAGGAGCCCGCGGACCGCTTTCGGGCAGCGGGCGAGATAGCTCGCGCGCTGGAATTGGCGGCGGCCGGCCAGGCGGCGACCCACCTTACGCCGGGCATGCAATTGGACGCGACTCCAACCGTTGGAGCGAACATGGCGCGGCTCTCCGTGGTTCAGCGCTTCAGGTGGTCTGTCATCGGACCCACCGTCGTCGCCAGCATTGCCCTGCTCGGGGGAGCAGCATTCGCGCTGAGCCGAGACGGTCAACGACTGGCCTCGGTTGCGCCGCCGGCGCAATCTATCCTCCAGTCTCCCCAACCGACTTTGTCCGACACTCAGCCGCCGGCGACCCAGCCGGCATCGTCCGGGGCCTCCCGTTCCCCGTCGCCCGCGCCAGCTGCGCTGCCCCCTCGCGGCCCACTGCTGTACGAGATGTCGGTGTCTCCCGACCAGCACAACACCGGCGCAACTCGGCTCGGCCCTTCGGACAAGGTTCGCTACTTAGCCGGCGCCTTAGAGCTGGAGGCTGCGGCTCAGAGCCGGGCCGGTGTGGCATTCTCTGTGGCGGCCGGAAACTTCGTGGCGCAAATGCGGGTGCGACCGGTGCAAGGCGATGGCGAGTACAGCCTAATGTTCCATGAAGGCTCAAACTCAAGTCGCCATCGTGTGCAGATCTTCCGCCAAAGTTTGGACATCCAGCGGTGGGACGATCCCAACGTTACGCACTTGACCAGCATCCCGCTGAAGCAGAACACCGCCAAGGACTCCGTCTGGCTCGCCGTCTCGGCGTTGGGGCCCAGCATCGATGTGTACGTGGATGGAATCAAGACGCTGAGCGCCAGCGACTCGACCGCGACTCAAGGAACGGAGATCAGGTTCTCAAATTTCGGCTCTGTCAACGCGAGCGCGCCTTTCGTGGTCCGGCTGAGTGATGTGCGGATCTACGCCCCGCTCACGGGAGAGGGGCAAGCGGCCGCCGAAGCGACAGTACGGCCGGCATCGACAGCGGCTCCAAGTAGCGTCTCAGGCTCAAATGGTGTTATTGGGACGTCTCCTCCTCCGAGCGACGTGTCGCCAAGCAACCTTCTCTTGAACGCGTCTTTCGAAGACGGCGAGGGAACGCCGACCAACTGGATAGGGCAGGATCCGTTTGGCAACGTGGATCCACAGACTAAGTACAACTGGGATTCATCGACCGCACATTCGGGGAGAAGCAGCATATCTATCCAACCCCACAGTCGAGCCGTTTGGAAATATCAACATAGCGGCGCCCCCGCCACTCTGATCACAATCCCGGAAGGAGCGACCATTGTTCGCGCGTCGGTTTGGTGCAAGTCAGACAAGCCGGAAGTGCACGGAGCGATCCAGACCGCCTTTGGCCCGAACTGGCCCCTGCTCCGGTTCTTGAAGGGGGAGAACTTGAGCTTGAGCAGCTACGCGCAACCGTTAAGGTTGCGATGCGACCGGGAGTGGACGGAAAACAAATTCACGCAAGGTCTCACATCCGACCTTAAATACCTGACCGTCTGGCTCGAGTTCGACGGACCGTCGGACGCGACTGTGTGGTTCGATGATGTGTCGCTGGGGTTCCAATGAGCATTGTTCCCGGACAAACTTTCGGCCCTGGCAATATCCTGACTCAATGGTTTGGCGTTAGAGTGGCGGCGTATGCGGCCTGAAACTGGCGGTTGGTGGCGGCAGGCACAAGCCGATCTGGAAACCGCCAGCCTGCTGCGCGATGCAGGGCGACACTACGCCGCGTCCTGGTTTGCTCAGCAAGCCGCGGAGAAGGGTCTCAAAGCGCTGTACATTGAGCGCAAGGCGGCGCTGCCTCCAAGGACGCATGACCTCGAGTATCTGGGCCAAGAGCTCGACGCGCCTGACGTTTTGCAGCGGGTCCTCAAGCAACTCAATCCGGCCTTTGAGCTGGTCCGCTATCCCGATTCCGTTACCGGCCAGCCGCCTGTGGACGGCATCACAGCCGAGCTCTCCGGACCGCACGTGGACGCCGCCGGGCAGGCGCTGGAGTGGGTGGGAGAATGCCTGACTTAGCCAGTGAGCCCGCACTGAAGCGATTTGCCGAACGGCTCAGGACCGAAAAGGGAGCAACTGAGGTGCTTCTTTTCGGATCCCGCGCAACGGGCCAGGCGCGGCCGGACAGTGACTACGACCTTATTGTGGTGTCACCGTGGTTCGAGGGGGTCGCTCATCCTACCCGAGCTTGGGGGCTGCGCGACATGTGGTACGCGTCTGGCGGCAGGGCGCCCATGGACCTGTTCTGCTTGACTCCTGACGAATTCGAGAGTGCCCGCCAGCAGATCACGCTCGTGGCGGCCGTCCTCCCTCACTCGGTCAGCCTGCTTCCGGTAGCCTAGCAGCGAGCCGCATGAGCATCGTTCCTGGCCAGACGCTGGGCCAGTATCGCATCGTCGAGCAACTCGGCCGGGGCGGCATGGCCACCGTGTACAAGGCCTTCC
>DAIUFO010000060.1:0-14467 GCA_036844545.1 Chloroflexota bacterium | reverse complement strand
GTGCCGTACGGATCCCACAAGATCTGCGCGTCCAAATGGGTGTGATGGTCCACGAACCCAGGCGACACCACCATCCCAGCCGCGTCGATGGTCCGTAGTGCGCTGCCGCGCAGCCGCCCCATCTCGACCACCTTGCCGGCCCTGATGCCCACGTCCCCCACATAGCCCGGCAACCCCGAGCCGTCAATAATCTTGCCGCCGCGAATCAGGAGCTCATAGTCCATGGTGCGGCTATTGTAGACCTGGACTGGCTGGCTAGCCCCAGACTTTCTGGGCCGTTTCCAGCATCACGTCCAGCTTGCGCCACTGGTCGGCTTCGCCGATGAGGTTACCTTGCATGTCGGAGGCGAAGCCGCATTGGGGGCTGAGGGCGAGCTGATCGAGTGGGAGGTGGCCGGCGGCTTCGTCGAGGCGCTGAGCGAGGGTGTCGACCGTCTCGACGCGTGGGGTCTTCGTAGTGATCAGGCCGAGGACGGCGACTTTGCCTTTTGGGACGAAGCGCAGCGGCTCAAATGAGCCGGAGCGCTCGTCGTCGTACTCGAGGAGCAGGCGCTGGTGATTGAGGCCGTTGAACAGCTTCTTGGCGATGGCGTCGTAGCTGCCCTCGCGGTGCCACATGCTGCGCTGGTTGCCGCGGCACAGATGGATGCCGAACGTGACACCTGGGAAGCCCTCAATGATGGCGTTGTCCGCCGCGATGGACCGTTCCAGGTTGCGCGCCGGGTCCTCGCCGCGGGAGCGCATCTGGTCCAACGAAGCCTGATCGACGTAGGCCGTGTAGCTGGGCGCATCGATCTGCACGTACTTGCAGCCAGCGTCGACAAGGTCGCTCACGATCCGCCGCTGGATCGCCACCAGGTCGGCCACGAACTCGTCCATGCCGGCGTAGACCGCGGTCGATTCCTCCCAGGCGAAGCGCTGCGAGATGCGGTCCGGCCCGATGAACGCCACCTTGGCCGGCGCGCTGGCCACCGGCTCGCCGTCCGCGTAGGACTGCAGGAACCGGAACTCCTCCAGCGGCACATTGCGCACCAGCCTCAGCCGTTCCGTCACCGGCCGGCGGTTGACGATAGCCGGCCCGGCTGCGTGCTGGCCCGATTTCCAGCGCCGCAGCGGGTGGCCGCCGGCCGCCCGCTGCTCCGTGAGCTGGGCGCTGTTCTGGGTAGCCGCGAAGCCCGCGACGGAGTTGGCGAAGCTGTCCTGGAAGTTCAGCCGCCGGTACTCGCCGTCCGTAACCACCGGCAGGTGATGCGCCTCCTGCCGGCGCACTATTTCCCGAATGGCCTCGTCCTCGGCTCGCCGCAGCTCCTCATCGGAGGCCTTGCCCTCACCATGTTCCGCGAATACCCGCTGCAGCGCCCGGGGCCGCAGCAGTGAGCCGACCTGGTCGACTCGAAGGGTGTTCAATGCCTCGCTCAAAGTTCCCTCACCCTAGCCCTCTCCCGCCGCGGCGGGCGAGGGGATTGTTGGTTTCCCCGTCTCTTTGCCCTTTGCCCTATCGGCTATGCCCTTAACGCCGGCATGACCTCCGTCCCGAACAGGTCCATGCTATTGCGGGTGGATTCCGCTGGTAGGGTGCCGAACTGCATCAGGCCCACCAGCTTGCCGAAGCCCATGTTCTTCTGGTGCTCGGCCAGCTTCTGGCGCACGGTTTCGGGCGAGCCGAACACGCAGAAGCCCTGCTCGTCGAGCTGCTTGGCCGTCAGTTTGCCGATGGTGTGCCGCCGCTGCTGCCGCTCCAGCGCGGCGCCCATCGAGCGGGCCGTCATGTAGCCCGGCGGCACCAGCATCTCCATCGGCCGGTGGCTGAGCTCCTGAAACAGATACAGCACCGCGTCGCCGGCCTCCTCGAAGGCTTTGGCATCCGTTTCCGCCACATAGATCGGTGTCATCCAGCCGATGTTCTCGCGTGGGACAGGCTTTCCGATGCGCTCGCCCTCGGCTCGGAGGTTGTCGAAGATCTGCTTGACGATCTCGGCCCGCTCGTACACCCGGATGAATGGATAGCCACGCTCGGCGCACAGCTCGATCGTTTCCTGGCTGCCGGTCGAGGGCAGCCAGATGGGTGGGTGCGGCTGCTGCAGCGGCCGTGGCCAGGGGTTCACGTAGCGCAGCTCGAACTGCTCGCCATGCCACTCGAACGGACCAGGCTGGGTCCAGGCTTTGATGATCAGGTCCAACGACTCGACGAACCGATCCCGCGACCGGCTCGGGTCGAGCTGGAAGGAGTAGTACTCCAGCCCGATGCCGCGCACGAAGCCGGAGATGATCCGGCCGCCCGTGATCACGTCCAGCATGGCCACTTCCTCGGCCACGCGAAGAGGATGGTCGCGCAGCGATAGGGCGTTGCCCAGGATAGCGATCTTGGCCCGCTTCGTCCGCCGCGCCAGCATGGCCGCGATGATGTTTGGCGCCGGCATCAGGCCATAGGCCGTCTGATGGTGCTCGTTCACGCAGATGCCGTCGAAGCCCAGCTCCTCGGCATGTTCCAGTTCGTCCAGGTAGCGGTTGTACAGCACCTGCCCCTTGGCCGGGTCGAAGTTCTTGTTGGAGTACGTCACCCACGCCGACGGGTTCTTCTCCATGAAATCGCCTGGCAAATACGGCCAGGGCATCAAATGGAAGCAATAAAACTCCATAGCGGCGTTAGGGCAAAGGGGATAGGGCAAAGGGCATAGTGGGGGTCACGCTTGGCTCCTCATGAAGTCCAGCACTATGGATGACGTGGCGGCTGGCTGTTCGAGCGCGGGAAAGTGCCCGGCCTGTTCGACCAGCTGAACTCGCACGTTAGGTAGAAGGTCACGCCATTGCTCCGCGGTGGCGGCAGGCATCAGCTTATCCTCCTTGCCCCATACAACCAGCGCTGGCATCCTGGCCCGGTTCAACCAGCGCGGCAGGCGCGGATCGTGCAGGTATGGGTTCCAGCCGACCCGCGCGAGCGAGGCCTGCACTCGCGATTCCTTGATGAGCTGGTCGATTGACGGTGGTTCGGATTCGGAATCGGGCGGGGCGAAGCGCGTCATCTCTCGCCAGCGCGTGCGGTTCATGATGAACACGTCAGGCAAGCCCTCCACCAGCAACCCCATTGGCGCGATCAGCGTCAGCGATCGAAAGCGCTCCGGCGCCAGCGCGGCCAGCTCGGCCGCCACCCAGCCGCCAAGCGACTCGCCCACCAGCTGTACCCGCTCGAGACCGAGCTTGTCCAGCACCTCCAGGTGGCAGTAGGCCAGATCCAGCACCGTGTCCAGCCACTCCGGCCGCTCGGCGTTGCCGAAGCCCGGATGCTCCGGCAGCACCACGTCGGCATGCGACGCCAGCGCGTCGTGGAACGGTCGCCACTGGCCGGCAGCGTCCTCCGCGTGCAATGCCAGCACCGGCTCGCCGGAGCCAGATCGCTGGTAGGGAACCCCAAAGCCGTTGACCTCGATGGTCGAATATCTGGTAAGAGCCGTCGAGCTAATTGTGCGCTACCCGGATGCTCGTGACGGCGTTCGCCCGCCAGTCGCCGCCGCCTTGAGTTGGCATCAAGTCGAGGACCCGCTGGAAGGACTCTCCGCCATTGGCGGTCTTCCACACGCTGGCGTCAGTGAAGCCGAAGTACACGGTGTTGGGGTCCTCCGGGTCGCCAGCCGCGCAGCGGGGAGCCGGCACCATCAGTTCGGGCAAGCCCCCCGTCAGCCGCTGCCAGCTTCGGCCCTGGTTGTCGCTGCGGTAGAAGGCTGAATTGCCGCCCTCGGGTCGCGTCCAGAACGGCGGCGGCACCTCGGCCGCGGCGGTGAACATCGTTTGCGGCTGCTCGCAATGCGTCACCAGGTGCACCATGTAGCGCCGGTCCATGCCCGCGGTCGTGTTCACGAACGAATCGCCGCCGTCCTCGCTGCGGAACACACCCTGGCCGCTGCTGCTCATGACCACGTTCGGGTCATCCGGCATGTAGTACGCGGTATGGGCGTCGAACTCGCAGCCGTTGCGCAGGTTCTCCCAGGTCTTGCCGCCGTCCTTGGTGCGGATCAGCCAGCCTTCCTCGACCGCCCCCAGCACGTAGTTGGGATCGTCCTCGCGCAGGCTCACGTGCTTCACGTGGCTGATGTGCGGCGGATTTGGAAAGGTCCATTCCTTGATGCTGGGCAGCGATTGCAGGCTTTCGGACTCCTTCCAGCTGTCGCCGCGGTCGGCGCTCTTGAACATCGCCGAAGGCGACACCCCAGCCCACAGCTCGCCCGTCTTGGGATGCTGCGCCACGTACCAGACCTCTCTCTTGGTGAGGCCGGCATTGATCTCATGCCATGTCTCGCCGCCGTCCTCGCTGCGGAACATGCCATCTCGCGACGTGCCGGCGTACAGTCGCTTGGCGTCGTCCTTATCGACGACTACCGGGCAGCGCAGCCCGCCGTGGTCGCCCAAGGCCAGCGGCGTGATGGTGTCTTTGTTCGCTTTGTAAAGGCCATTGCCGGTGCCAATGAACAACATGCGTCCATGGTCCATCCGGCGCGGTCCAATGTCAACCTTGCGGCGGGGTTTGCCAGCCTGGTGGGTAGATCACGTACACCGTCCCGCCCGAGCCGTGCTGCCAGGCTCGCTCCAATTGCGCTCGGTCGTACACCATCCGTACCTGGTCGTCGCTGGCGGCGACTGGATCGTTCACGATGACGTCGCCGTCCGGCATAAAGCCGCGGACTACCAGCAGGTGGCCGGGCGAGCTGGGGATCGGCGCCCGTGGCAGCTCGCCCGCCTGGAAGGCGATGCTGATGGCGATAGGCACCCCGGCCCTGATCCAGGGCTCGACCTGATCGAATGAACTGAACCGGTCCACGTAGGCCGTCAGCCCGTCGCTGGCGGCGAGACCGGTGTTGAACGGCCAGTTGCCCGCACCGTGATAGGCATAGTCATACGTCCCCGCCGCCACTTGTGGGACCGGCACGTCCAGTTGCCGCAGGTGCAGGATGCCGCCCCAGTAGGCCATCAGCATGCTGGTTGTGGTGGGGCTGCACCAATCCTCACCGCCCCCGCCGAAGCCTAGAGCCCGGTACTCCGGCAGCATCTGCGAGCGCGGCGGAACGGTCAGCTCGACGCCATCCTCGAGATGCTGGGCCGGGGTCGCCCCCGGCAACGTGGACGCGTTGACCAGCTTCACCGCCGGGGAAACGTTGGGCGAGGCGCCGAACAGGGTCATCTCGAGCTGGTAGGCGCCGGCCGGAAATCCGGCCGCCGGCACCAGCGTGTCCGTCTGCACCTCGGCCCGGGCGTCCTTCTGGCCGTTGACGCTGTGGCGTTTGATGCTGCCGGTGTCGCTGGCCCACACCGGCAGCGCGTACCAGCGCGACCAGCCTGGCGCCTGCAGCAGGCGTGCGTGCAGCTCGATCCACGTGCCTTCCGGCGTGAACGCGTCCCACGATCCCACCAGCCGGTCGAACGCCGCCGGCGTGCTCACCGCTGGTGAGGTCATCGTTCCGAACACGAAGCTGCCGCCGTTGTAGTAGGCTCCGTCGGTGGACGTATCCCTCCCGCGGCACAGTCCGGTGGCGGCGTCGAAGCCCTCGGACGAGCCGTCCACCGCGTCCGCCGAGCAGCTCAGCGGCGCGGCACTAGGCGCCATCTGCGCCTGGTTGGCTACGACGCTCACGCCCTGCAGGCTCCAGCTATCGAAGGCACCCCCCGCCGCGGCCGGTTTTGCCCAGGCAAGGGCCAGTACCAACAGCGGCGCCCATTTGCCGGCAACAAACTTCATCCAACAGCATTCTGCCGCGCCGCCTTGTAAACGCCCGCCAAGTAGCCATTTCTGGCTGGCCCACAGCTATCACCTGGCGGCGTGGGCGAGCGTTGCTGTCTCTCGGATGCGCGCGTCAATTCTGCTTCTTCTGCTCCTGCTGGCCATCCCCGCCAGCGCACGCGCCGACACGCCTGGCTTGCCGGCACACTTCGCGCTCGGCGTGTCCGCCGCGCCCAACGACACCTGGATGCCCCGAAGCGGCATCGCCTGGGACTACGCCTACCAATATCTCGCCGGCGGTGTGAACACCGGCAGCGGCTGGCGCACCTGGAACGACCGCGGCCAGTTCCCGCTGTGGTATGCCCAAGGCGCTGCCAAGAACCATTACGTTCCTGTCCTCACCTATTACATGCTCCTTCAGAGCAATGGCCCCTGCGGAGGCTGTGACGAGGCTCAGAAGAATCTGTCCCACCTGAACGACGCCGGTGTGATGGCCGCCTTCTTCGAAGACTTCGCCGCCCTCATGCAGCGCCTCGGCGGCGGCGCCCATGACGGCATCGGCGGCTACGGCGGCCCCGCCATCGTCCACGTCGAGCCCGATCTGTCCGGCTACGCCATGCAAGCGGTACTCGACGCTAGCCATTGCTTCGGCTTTTGCGCCGGCTCCGGCAATGACCCCGGACTCTTGAAAGCCGCGGTTGCTCGCTCGGGCAATCCCGCCGTCGCCGGCTACCCGGATACCTACCAAGGCTTCAATTGGGCGCTGCTTCACCTGCGCGACCTGTATGCGCCCAACGTCCGCCTGGCGCTCCACGTCAGCGATTGGGCCACCCTGCACGATGTTGGTCTCGACGCCGACCCCAACGAGGATTTCGCCGGGCTGGGCGCCATGGCCGGCAAGTTCGCGGCCCTGAGTGGCGCCGCCCAAGCCCCCCGAGGCACGTCCTCCTACGACCTGCTGTTCAACGACGTCTCCGACCGCGACGCAGGCTATTACAGCCACGTCCTCGGGCGGCAGGGCGTGTGGTGGGACCGCGCCAACCAGACCCTGCCCAATTTCCACGGTTGGGAGCAGTATGTGGCCGGCTTCGCCCAAGCGGCCGGCAAGCCAGTGATGGTCTGGCAGATCCCTATCGGTAACCAGTACTTCCGCACCGAGAACAACACCGACGGCCACTACCAGGACAACCGCGTCGAGTACTTCCTCGACCATGTGGCCGAGCTGCGCCAAGCCGGCATCGTCGGCCTGCTGTTCGGCGCCGGCAACGGCGGCAGCACCGTCAACACCGACGGCAAGCACGATGGCGTCACCAACCCGGCGCCAATCTGCACCCAAGAAGGCACGAGCGGCCAGCCCATCTGCAACAACCACGCCAGCACGGTCCCCGACGACGACGGCGGCTACCTCCGCCTCGCCGCCCAACGCTACTACGCCGCCGGCCCCCTACCTCTCTGTTCTCCCGCCGCCTGCCAGCCCGCCGCGCTCTGCTCCCCCTCGCCCGTCGCAGCGGGAGAGGGCGGGGATGAGGGAACCCCTCGTGCTGGCGTGTGCTCAGCGCCGCTCGAAAGTGCCGCATCCTTGGCGGCACAGCCCCAACCAGCCCAAGCCCCAGTGTCCAGTCCAGCCCTAACCGTCACGCTTGCCGCCTCAGCCGTCGCTCCCGCCAGGGCGGCGCATGGCCAGCAAGTCACCCTATCCCAAATGATGACCGCCTCCGCCGCCGGCCAGTTCCTCGTCGACTACGAGCTCTACGACCAGCAAGGCCACAAGCTCTGGCAGACTTCGCAGGACAACACCAGCCTCCCGACCGGTCAGGCAGTCACCAAGTCAGCCGCCTACGCCGCCCAGCTCCCACCTGGCGTCTACACCTTCAAGCTCGGCGTCTTCACCCCCGGCTGGGGCAGCCTCTACGCCTGGAACGACGCCGCCGGCACCCTCACCGTCACCGGCTAGGGACCGCCCCGCGCGTAGCTGATGGTGTGGTGAGTCAGTCGCTGGCCGTTTTCATTCGAGCACTCTGCCGTTCCAACGATCAATCGGTTCCCCCACTTCAGCATGGTCGCCGTGCACCAGATGTCCTCTCGTCGCGCGGCGCCAAGGAACACGGTAGACATATCGGCCGTCACCGAGCCGTCATGCAGCCCCAGCCGTGTTTTGATCGCCAGCCATAACGCCACGTCGGCGGCCGTCATCAACACCTGGCCGCTGACAATGCCGCCCGGCCGCTCGTACTCGGGCCTGAATGGCGCCCACAACCTGCATTCGCCATCTGCGACTGACACCAGCCTGAGTCCGAGCTGGCGCGTGAAAGGCGTACTCGCGAGCAGCTCGTTCAGTTCCGTCTCTGTAACCGCCAGCTTCTCTTCCATCTGTGTACCGTAGCCCGCTACCCGCTACCCCCTACACTCGGCCCCATGAGCAGTTTCGGCCCGCGCGTCATCGTCGGCTACGTTTCGCCGTCCACCATCCAGCTCCCGCTGGAGATGCAGGACCTCTTGCCCGAGGGCGTCGACATCGTGGCCAGCGTGCTGGACGTGCGCGCCCATACCGACGAGCAGTTCCGCGCCGCGCGCGAGAAGCTCGAAGGCGTCGCCCAAGCGCTGGTTGGCGAGGGCGCCCAGGCCATCCAGGTGGACGGCGTGCCGGTCGCGGTCTGGGACGGCTGGCAAGCCGAACGCGAGATGTGGTGCGCCATGCAGGCCAAGCTGGGCGTGCCCATCAACTCCGGGGTCGGCGCGTCGGTCGAGGGCTTCCACCATCTGGGCGTGAACCGCCTGGCCGTCGCCACCGCCTACCTGCCGTCGATCAACGATCGCCTCGCCGCCTACCTTCAGCAAGCCGGCTTCGAGGTGTTGGCCATCGAGGGCCTGGCCGTCAACAGTCCAGCCGAAGCAGCTCGCCTCGAGCCCTTCGCCTACGCGGATATGGCCCGCAAGCTGGTCGCCGGCCACCCGGATGCGGACGGCATCTTCCTCGGCGGCCGCGGCAATCTCTTGCCCATTGCCGTAGACCTGGAGTACCAGCTCGGGCGGGTGGTCCTCACCGCCCGCCAAGGTGGCGCCTGGTGGCTCCTCCGCACGCTTGGCATCCCCACCGGCGCCGGCCGGCTCCTAGCTGGCCGCTAACTGGCGGGCGCAGTGGCGCCCAGCGCGTCGAACAGCGCCAGGGTTCGGCGGGCGCGGTCCACGATAGGGGCGTCGATGAGCTGGCCGCCCAGGGCAACGGCGCCGTCGCCGCGGGCTTGGCCGTCCTCGAAGGCTTGGATGACCTGGCGGGCGTATTCCACCTCGCCTTCGTCGGGACGGAAGGTGTTGTTCACGATCTCGATCTGCCCCGGATGGATCAGCGACTTGCCGGTGAAGCCCAGGCGCCGGGCCTGCAGCGCGTCCTTCAGCAGGCCTTCGGGGTCGCGGATGTCGGGCCACACCCCGTCCACCGACTGGATGTGTGATGCCGCCGCCGCCATCACGATGGCCGAGCGCGCGTACAGCAGCTCGCTGGCTTCTGCCACCCGCAGCGTGGGCAGCCCCAGGTCCTTGCTGAAGTCCTCAGCCCCGAACATCAGCCCCGCCATCCGCTTCGAGGCCGCCGCGATCTGTGGCGCATTGATCAAGCCCAAGGCGCTCTCGATCGAAGCGATGCAGCGCACGGTTCCAGAAGGATCGCGGTCCGCCAGCAGCGCGTCCACCTGCCGGATTTGGTCCGCGGTTTCCACCTTCGGCAGGCAGAAGCCCTCCAGCCCCGGCCCCAGCACCGTCGACAGGTCGGCGTGCATGCGCTCGTGGCCGATGGCGTTGATGCGTACATACCGCAGCGGGTGCCGCCCCTGGGGCGGATTGTCCGCCACCGCCCGCAGCGACGCCGCGATGGTCTCCCGCGCCAGGTCCTTCTCCGCTGGCGGCACGCCATCCTCGATGTCGAGGAACAGCACGTCCGCCTCGGAGGCCAGTGCCTTGTCTATCATCTTCTGCCGGTGCCCCGGCACAAACATCAACGATCGCATGAACACCTGATCCAAGTCAGTAGCTCCTGGGCATCCCGAGCACGTTCTGCCCGATGAAATTGAGCACCATGTTGTTGCTGATCGGCGCCGTGATCAGCAGCCGGGTCTCGCGCAGCTTGCGCTCCACGTCGAACTCCACGGCGAAGCCGTAACCTCCGTACGTGTCCATGCAGGCGTTGCCCGCCTCCCAGGACGCTTGCGAGGCCAGCATCTTGGCCGTGTTGGACTCGAAGCCGCATTTCCGGTTCGAGTCGAACAGCCAGGCCGCCTTGTCGCGCATCAGCGCCGCGGCCTCGAGGCGCGCGTACGCCTGGACGATGGGGAACTGCACGCCCTGGTTGGCGCCAATCGGCCGGCCAAATACCACCCGTTCCGAGGCATAGCGTGAAGCGCGCTCCACGAACCAGCGCCCGTCCCCAATCGCCTCCGAGGCCACCAGGATGCGCTCTGGGTTCCAGCTGTCGATGATGTAGCGGAAGCCCATGCCTTCCTCCCCGATGAGGTTCGAGGCAGGGATCTCCAGGTCCTGGATCAGCAGCTCCGTGGTGTGATGGTTCAGCATCACCTCGATCGGCGTGATGACGATTTGCCCCGCGGCCACTGCCGCCTGCAGGTCCACCAGGAACACGCTGAGCCCGCGCGTCTTGTCTTCCAGCTCGTCGTACGGCGTCGTCCGCGCCAGCAGCAGCAGCATGTCGCTGTACTGCGTGCGGGAGATGAAGATCTTGCGGCCGTTGACCACATAGGTGTCGCCGCGCTTGACCGCCCGCGTCTCGATGCGAGTCGTTTCCGAGCCGGCGTTCGGCTCGGTCACGCCAAAGGCTTGCAGCCGCAGCTCGCCCCGCGCGATGGGCGGCAGGTACTTCCGCTTCTGCTCGTCCGATCCATGCTTCAGTACTGTGCCCATGGTGTACATCTGGGCGTGCGCTGAGATGGCGTTCCCGCCTGTGGTGTTGATCGTCTCCAGGATCAGCGCCCCCTCGGTGATGCCCAGCCCGGCGCCCTCGTACTCCTCGGGGATCAGCGCCGCCAGCCAGCCGGCCTCGGTCAGCGCTTGCACGAACTCCGTCGGGTAGGCTCGCTTGCGGTCGAGATCCCGCCAGTACGAATCGGGATAGTGCGTACACAGCTCCGCCACCGCCTTGCGGATGTCCTGCTGCTCGGGAGTGAGGGAGAAGTCTATGGCTTCGGCTCCGGGAAGGTGTTGTTGTTCGGCGCGAAGGCCTTCTTCCAGACCATCACGGCGCGGGTGTACTCCAGCACCACTGTGCCGTCCTGCTTGATGCCCTGCGTCTTGAACTTGACGATGCCCCATTGCGGCTTGGACTTGGACTCGCGCGTGTCCAGCACCTCGCTCTGCGAGTAGATGGTCTCGCCCTCGAACAGCGGGTTGGGGATCTTGATCTCGTCCCACCCCAGCGCAAACCCATTCTCAGACGTGTCGGCCACGCCCAGTCCGGCCACGATGGCGATCGTCAGCGCCGAGTTGACCAGCGGCCGGCCGAACTCCGTTTTCGAGGCGTAGTGCTCGTTGAAGTGGATTTGATTGGTGTTGTTGGTCAGCAGCGTGAACCAGATGTTGTCCGCCTGCGTGATCGTCCGCCCAATCCGGCAGCGGTACACGTCGCCGACGGTGAAGTCCTCGTAGAACCGCCCCTGCCAGCCCTCCTTAACGGGCATACAAGACCTCCCTCTCCCGCCGCGGCGGGAGAGGGTTGGGGTGAGGGAACCAGCCCGGCTGCTTCTGGCGTACGCTCGCGCACGACGGGTGGGCTCCCTCACCTAGCCTCTCCCATCGCGATGGGAGAGGGACAGTTGAATCTACAGCTTCCATAGCTTGAGGAAGTCCTTGGTCTCCGCGACTGGGTCGTCGGTCACTGGCACCGTTGGGATGAGTAGGCGGGTGGCGCCGGCGTCGATCCAGGGCTGGACGCGCTCTCGGACTTCGTCGACCGAGGTCGCCGCGATCGTGGGCAGGCCTTCCAGCAGCTTGTCGCTGACGGCCGCCTGCGCCGCCTTGAAGCCGCCGCTCTTGTAGGCCTCCTGGATGATGCGGTTTTCCTCGCCGTAGCCCATGTCCACCACCATGTCCTTATAGTGGTCAGCCAGGTTGTAGAACGTCAGCACCTGCTTGAGCTTATTCTTGGCCACCTCGCGGTCCTTGTTGACCACCACGCGCACCTTCACCACGTATTCGATTCGGGTCGGGTCGCGCCCAGCCTGCTTCGCCCCCTCCGAGACGTTGGCCACGATCTCGCGCACCTTGGCCGGGTTGGCCAGGTTGATCACGATGCCGTCCGACATCCTGCCGGCTAGATGGGTCATCTGCTCACCGAGGCCGGCGAATAGGATCGTGACCTCCTTGTGCTTGGGCTTCCACGACAGCTTGAACTTGCCGGTCGTGAACAGCTCGCCCTTGTAGTCCAACGCCTCGCCGCTGGCTACCTCGCGCACGATCTCGGCGTACTCGCGGATGGCCCGCAGCGGCCGCTGGAACTGCTGGTTGTGCCAGCCGGCGATGTTCTTGTTGGCCACGCCCAGCCCTAGCACCAGCCGTCCGTCCGAGAGGTCGTTGAAGGTCGACGCCTGGATGCCCATCGTCACCGGCGAGCGTCCGAAGATGTGGTAAATCGCTGTGCCGAGCTGGATGCGCTTCGTCCGCGACGCCATTGCGGCCAGCAGCACGATCGGATCGGTGCTGTTCGACTCGCCCTTCCAAACGCCCCCGAAGCCGCGGTCCTCCGCGATCTCCGCCAGCTCAATCGCCCCCGTCGCCGGGTAGAACGCCCCTGAATCAAACTCGACATCAAATTGCATGGCCTAATGCTCCCAATCTTGGCGATAGGGCGCCGGCAGCGGCCCGTCCTCCAGCCACATCAGCTTGCCGGGGTTGTCCGAGATCATCGTCCGCACCTCGGACTCCTTCATGCCGAAGCCCAGCAGCGCCCGGATGAAGATGCGCATGCCGTCGATCGAGTCCACGTGCAGCACCTGTCCGAAGTCGCTGCCAATGATGCACCGCTCCGGTCCGATCTCGCGCATCGTCCAGATGGTCTCCATCGGGTCGGCCACCGGTTGGTACAGGCTGGGGATCATCGGCTGGCAATAGGTGCCAACGTACACGCCCAAGTCGGCCAGCTGCTTCATCTCGTCCAGCAGCAGCTTGTTCAGCTCCAACAAGGGATGATCAAGCACGGTGCGGTTGCCGATGTCCTTGGCCAGCCGGGCAAGGGGCAGCAGCTCCGGGAAATCGGTGTGGCCGAAGCCGATGCCCACGTGCTTCTCGGCGCACATCTCCATGATCTGCTTGACTCCCGGCAGCACCTGGCCGTTGGCCTCGTCCACCAGCCGCACGCCCTCGTGCTCCGGCCGGCCGGCGCTCCGCCAGAAGCCATACGAGGTGAACGTCGGGAACCAGATCATCTTGACGTTGGGGTACTGCAGCGCGATGCGCACGTACTCCGCGTTGGCGCCGTGACACAGGCCGGCGCCGCCGTACACGTCCACGCCGCGCTCCAGGTCGCCCTTCTCGACCATGTAGTTGATGTGCTTCTGCGTCAGATACGCCGCGTTGGCGCTGACGTTCCAGTGGTCCTTGAAGGCCACCGCGCGCATGCCCGCCTTGGCCGCGTCGATGGCCACGTCAATCATGTCCTGCGCCCGGTGCACGAAGTCCGGATAGGCGTGGATGTGGTTGTCGATCGCGCCCTTCAGCAGCTCGTTCTCGATGCCCGGATGGATCTTGAGGATCTCCGGGTTGTCCTTGAGCATCTGATAGAAGTAGTCCTTCGCGTTGAGCTCGCGGATGCGCGCCACATTGAGCACGCGCCCGACCATGATCTCCTCAACAGCGTCGGGGTCAGCCAGAAAATCGCACATGAATGAACTCCTTATTTTTCTTGCGAGGTGTAAAGCCGCCGCGGATCGAGCTCCTCGCGAATCAACCGAATCTCTTCTTCGGACGGCCCCATCGTTACGGGACAGTCAGCAGCAACGTCCAAAGGAAACCCAGTGGACTCCCGTATATCCTCATGGGTCACCCCAGGATGAATCGACACCAGCACCATCCGGTGCGACTCGGGGTCGAAGCCCAGCACCGCCTTGTCCGTCAGCACCCGCCATGGCCCGCCGCCAGGCAGCCCTGCCTCCTCCCGCGAGTGGCCGCCGGTCAAGAACCCAGGCGAGGTCAGGTGCGACACCCGCGGCACCAGCTTCCGCGCCTCGTGTCGGGCGACGATAATCGTCCGCTTGGCGTTGGAGGCCATGTCGTTAGCCCCGCCGCTGCCGTTCAACCGCCGCACGGACCCATCCCGGTTCACGATCTCGGTCGTGTTGCTGTTGCCATACTGGTCGACCTCCAGCGCGCCCAGGAACCCAACGTCCACCACTCCCCGGTGCAGGCACGTGCCCATGATGTCGACAAAGCTGCCGTAGAAGGCGGCCCCGAACCACAACCGCGCATCGGCGTTGCCCACGCCCTGCTCCACTGGCCGCGGGTCGGCCACCCCCAGCTCGTTCAGCACCTTCAACGTCGGGGCGTGCGTCCGCTGCGCCAGCGCCGCCGCCAGCAGCGGGATGCCTAGCCCCACAACTGCCACTTCCCCATCATGCAGCTCCCGAGCCCCTGCCACCACCATGAGCTCCGAAGTAGAAAACTCAGCCACACCACCCTCCCAACCATCCCAAGCATCCCCTCGCCCGCCGCGGCGGGAGAGGGCTAGGGTGAGGGAACCCCCTAATACCCATACAGTGC
>DAIUFO010000059.1:0-14468 GCA_036844545.1 Chloroflexota bacterium | reverse complement strand
AGAAGGCGGTGCTGCTGTACTTCCAGCTGCGCGGCATGGAGACCATCGAGCTCGGTCCCTTTGAGTGGCACGACAAGATCCCGCTCAAGCACGGCTACAAGGCGCTCAAGGTGCGGGCCGTGCCGCCGGCCGTGGCGCGCTACGGCGCGTACCTGTCGCCGGGTGTGATCCTGATGCCGAGCTACACCAATATCGGCGCCTGGGTGGGCCCCAACACCATGGTCGACACCTGGGCCACCGTCGGCTCTTGCGCCCAAATCGGCGCCAACGTCCACCTGGCCGGCGGCGTGGGCATCGGCGGCGTGCTGGAGCCGGTGCAGGCCCGGCCGGTCATTGTCGAGGACGGCGCGTTCATCGGCTCGCGCTGCATCGTGACCGAGGGCATGGTGGTGGGCCAGGAGGCCGTGCTGGCCGCCGGCGTGTCGCTCACCGGCTCGGTGCCGGTCATCGACGTCACCGGCCCTGAGCCGGTCGAGCATCGCGGCTACGTCCCGCCGCGGGCGGTAGTGGTGCCCGGCACGCGCGCCAAGCGTTTCCCGGCCGGCGAGTTCCAGCTCAACGCGGCGCTGATCATCGGCCACCGGCAGCCCTCTACGGACCTCAAGGTCAGCCTCAACGACGCCCTGCGCGAGCACGGCTTAGCGGTCTGAGAGTTCTGAGTTCTGAGTTCAAGTTACAGTTGCGAACTCAAAACTCAAAACTCAGAACTCAGAACTCCACCGCCCCGCGTACACATACTCCGCCGGCCCCGTCATGAGCACTTCGCCAGCGCCGTCCCAGGCCAGCTCCAGCTCGCCGCCGGGGACGTGGACGCGCACGGTTTCGTCCGTCAGGCCGTGCAGGCGGGTGGCCACGCAGGTGGCGGCGGCGCCGGTGCCGCAGGCCAGGGTCAGGCCCGCGCCGCGCTCCCAGGAGCGCATGCGCAGCTCCCGAGGGGAGACGACCTGGCAGACGTGGAAGTTGACGCGGTGAGGGAACAGCGGGTTATGCTCGACGCGGGGTCCGAGCGCGGCCAGGTCCACGGCCGCGACGTCGGGCACGAACTGGACCGCGTGGGGGTTGCCCAGGGACAGGCAGGTCACCTTGATGCCCAGCTCCGGCAGCGGCAGATCCAGCACCGGGTTGGCGCTGTTTCGTACCGGGATGTCCGGCCCGTTCAGGATGGGCCGGCCCAGGCTGGCCTGCAGCCAGCCGCTCGAGCCGCGGGCGCGCACCGTCAGCACTCCGGCGCCGGTTTCGATCGCCAGCGCATCGCGACCGGCCGCGGGGCCGTCGAGCAGGTACCTGGCGAAGCAGCGGATGCCGTTGCCGCACATCTCCGAGACGCTGCCGTCGGGGTTCCACATGTCCATGCGAAAGTCGGCCACGTCGGATTCCCGGACAAGCAGCAGGCCGTCGGCGCCGGCGCCGAAGTGGCGGTCGGACAGGGCCTTGGCCAGCGCCGGCCAGTCCGCCTGGCGCCCGTCACGACCGTCGATCAGCACAAAGTCGTTGCCGGCGCCGTGCATCTTCAGGAAGTCCATGGGCGGGGTAGGATCAGCATAACGGGGCCATGGCCAAAAGGCGCAAGCGCACACGCTGGGACGAGGATCGGGACGAGGCTGCTGGGGAGCGTCCTGCGCGTCGCGGCAAGCGCCGCGGGCGGCGTTTCGAGCGGGCTGGCGGCGCAGTGGCCATGGCCGAGCCGCCGCGGCAGCCTAAGCCGCCGGTCACCTGCTGGCAGTGCGGCCACCTGGTGGTGACGCGCAGCTTCGTCAAGCACGTCGGCCAGAGCTGGGACCGGGCCGTCGTGTTCCCGACGTTGACCTGCTTCCAGCAATGCTGGACCCTGGAGGATCCCGATTCGGTGGCCGACAAGACGTCGGTGAGCGAGTACCTGGTGGCCGGCGCCGACGGCTGCCCTCATTTCACGCGCGGCCATCCGCGCAACCACGAGTGGTAATGCCCTACCTGCAGATCGACGTGCCCCAGCGCTACCCGCCCGACGTCAAGCGCGACCTGGCCCGCCGCCTCGGCGCGCTGTATGCGGAGATCATGCAGACCACGCCGGACAAGGTCAGCGTGGCCTTTCGCGAGCTGGCGGAGGGCGGCCTGTGGCGCTGCGGCGCCGGCCCGCCCGAGCCGGCGGCGGTGTTGATGTGCGACGTGCGCCGCGGCCGCCCGCCCGAGCAGCGCGCCCGCCTGGCCCAAGCGCTGGTGGACGCGTGCGCCGAGGCGCTGGGCCTGCGGCCGGAGCGTCTGGCCGTGGAGTTCACCCAACATGCCGGCGACGAGATGTTCCGCGACGGCCAGCTGGCGGCCGACTGGAGCCCGACCGAAGCTCGCTAAATTAGACCGGACTTCCAAGCAAGCTAAGCAGTAAGAGATGAGCAGGAGGTTACGAGATGGCGGTGATTGACAGCGATGTTCGCCTGGGCGAACCGCGGCAGGCGCCGCGGCGGCGCTGGGGCACGGACCTGGATCGGCGGCTGGCCGGAGATTACCTACCATTTCACCCCGGTTGACGACTACAACCACCTGTGGATCATCACCGCTAAGGCACAAGTGACTGGCGAGGAAGCTGAACGCTACCGGCAGAAGCGCGCCGACTTCTACAAGCAACGGGCCGCGGCGCCGAAGGTCAACAGCGTGGTGGAAGACATCTGGTCCGGCAAGCTGCCGTATGCTGATGTGCGCCACCCGGAGCTGGCCATCGTGCAGGATATTGCCGTTCAGGCAGGCTAGGGACCGATCGCCAATCGCGAGACGGAGCACCTCGGCCGCTCCGACACCGGCATCATCCTGTGGCGCCGCATCCTGACGCGTGAGTTTTGCGCTATCGCCGAGGGCCGCGAACCCAAACGATGGCAGCGGCCACCCGAAGACGTCCTTCCAGTCCTCGGCGTGAGTGTGAATTGAAGGGAGAATCAGCAGCCCCGGCCGATCAGCACGTCGCTTGGCGAGCAGACGAGCCGCCCGCGGAGGCTGCGGGACTGTGGGACATTGTGCGAGGCGCAGCGCCGGCAGTTCCGGCGTAAGCTGGTCGCATTGTGAGAATCGCGGTGATGGGCTCGGGTGGTCTGGGCGGGTACTTTGGCGCGCGACTTGCGCAGGCGGGCTGCGACGTGACGTTCATCGCCCGCGGCGAGCATCTGGCGGCGGTGCGGGCTCAAGGTCTTCGAGTGGAGAGTCAGCTCGGGGACATCCACCTGCCGGATGTACGCGCCACAGACGATCCAAGCACCCTCGCCCCCGTGGACGTGGTGATGTTCTGCGTCAAGCTGTGGGACAGCGAGGTCGCGGCCGAATCGCTGGCGCCGGTTGTCGGCCAGAATACAGCCGTCATTTCGTTCCAGAACGGCGTGCAGAAGGATGATCTCATGCGACGCGCCTGCGGCGAAGCAGCCGTGATGGGTGGCGTGGCCTACATTGCCACGGCCATCGGCAGGCCCGGCGTCATCGTCCACACCGGCGCCATGCAGCGCCTGATCTTCGGCGAATTTGACGGGGGCAAATCAGCCCGAGCCGAAGCGCTGCTGCAGGCTTGCCTCCAGGCCGGCATCAATGCCGAAATCAGCGCCGACATCAGGCGCGACATCTGGCAGAAGTTCGTGTTCCTGGTAGGCCTGTCCGGCGCCACCACAACGATGCGGACAACGCTCGGCCCGATCCGGGAGCATCCCCTAAGCCGTGAGTTCCTGGTGGACCTCATGCGCGAAGTGGTCGCCGTTGGCCGCGCGAAAGGCGTCAATCTGCCGGCGGACTACGCCGAGCAGCGTCTGGCGTTTTGCGACAGTCTGCCCTACGAGATGACGTCCTCGATGCACCACGACCTGGACCGCGGCAACCGCCTGGAGGTGGACTGGCTTAGCGGCGGCGTAGTCGAGCTGGGCAGGGAGCTGGGGCTGCGTACGCCAGCCAATCGGGCGGTAGCGGCGATTCTCGCGCCGCACGCCGCTGGCCGTTCTGTGGGCGTTTGACGGCGCCGGGGCCTCCTGTGGGACAAGGACATGGTGGCCCGGTACAAGCTCGACTGATACTCCTACGATCTCAGCCACGAGGCGGCAACGCCAGGCAAGGTGCGCGAGATGCTCGGCCTGACGCACCGTCAGCTCGAAGGCTTACGCCGGAGCGTGCTTGCCGGTGAGTTGCGGCGTTGAGCCCTCGAGGTTTCGTTGCTGCCGCTCGAGGCGGGTTTCGCGCGCCCAGGTGCGCTTCAGGTCGTCGCGCACATGGAAGCGCAGGCGCCCCAGGCCTTCAGTCTCCAGCTCGACGAAGTCGCCGTCCTGGAAGGGATGGAGCCCGCGGTGATTGGTGCCCAGGGCGAGCACGTCGCCGGGTTCGAGGGCATGGATCGAGGTCACCCACTCGATGCAGCCCGCAATCTTGTGGGCCATGTCGCTGGTGTTGTAGTTCTGCGTCAGCTTGCCGTTGATCCATTGCCTGGCCTGCAGGTTAAGGGGGTCGGGTACCTCGTCGGCCGTCACGACGTAGGGGCCGAGCGGAGCGAACGTGTCCCGTGACTTCATCTGGTAGAAGGTGTTGCCGCTCGGCGGCAGGCCGCGAGCCGATCCGTCGATGAAGTTCACATAGCCGAAGACGTAGTCCATGGCGTCGGATTCCCGGACCGAGCTGGCTCGCCTGCCGATGACCGCGGCCATCTCCGCCTCGCCCTCGAAGATGGAGGCTGGCACGTCGGGCAGGACCATGGTGTCGCCGTCGCCAATCACCGCGCCCGGCGACTTGAGGAAGGCGTTGATTGGCGCGGGCTCGGAACGGGTTCCGTCCTCCATGTAGTTCACGGCCATGCAGACGATATTGGCGGGCTTGGGTAAGGGCGGCCTGATCCGCACCTGGCTCAGGGGAATGCCGGTCGATCGCTCGACCACATCCTCGATTGCGCCGTGTCGCCGTGAGAACTCGGCGTTGAGCCCATTGATCAGGTCGTGCGGCCCGACATGCGGGATATCACGGACGGTCTCCGATATGTCGACCACCGTATCGCCCTTCAGCACTCCGAGCCTGAAATCGTCGAAGAACAGCAACTTCAATGTTCATCCCTCATGCGTGGAGCTTCTTCTCGTGGGTTAGGTCGTAGGCGGCGCGAAGCAGGATGGTGATCAGCGCTCCGCCATAGAGTCGGGTACGCAGGAACAGCTTGCCCTGCTCCATGGCCTCGACGGGACTGATCCTGCCGGCAAGGATGGCGCGCAGGGTGGGCTCGTCGATCTGGACCAGCGTGTAGTGCAGCGCCTGCTGGCGCGGCGAGGGGCCTTCGCTGATCTCCAGCTTGCCGCCGCCGAAGGCGAGGTGGAACGTCCCTACGCCGGCGATCTCCAGGTCGAAGTCCTCGTCGTGGCCGTGCAGCGCCTTCTGGCCGCGCACAGTTTGGCTGGCCGCTTCGAGCGCCGCGCGCAGGTGGTCGACCAGATCGCTAGCCACCGAGACCTCCAAATTGATCGGCCACCGTGGCCGGCTCCTGGCGCAGCCATTCGTCCGGGTCACCGTATTTAGCGGCGACAGCCCGGACATCGGGATCGTCCAGCACTGTCAGGTGACCGTTGTCCAGCAGCGGCCGGCCATCCACCGTCAGGGTGGAGTCCTGCACGAACATGACTTGCCAGGTCTTGGCCCAGGTCGGGCCGCCGTAGGGGATGGAATTGCCGATGCCGAAGTGCAGCAGGTGCGGGTTGGAGGCGCCGCGCCCGCCGCGGCCACTCGCCCGCGGGTGGATGCCCCACATGCACTCGGCCAGCCAGCTGCTGTCCGGGCCATTACGGGCGATGAAGTCGTTCCACCAGTCCGCGCACTCGCCTTCGGCTTTGACTGCGCGGTGATCGCGGTAGGTCAGGAGCAACGGCCGGTCCAGGATAGTTTTTGGCGCCATGTTGCCGCGAGTAACGGCCTCCACGGCGATGACGCCATCGACCGGATCCTCGGGATGGAAGCAGGCCACACCGCCGGGAAAGCCCTTCTTGCAGCCGGGGCTGTCGAACACGAACGGATAGCAGTAGCCGCCGGCGGTGTTGACCTTCACGCTCATGGAGATATCAGTGCCGGCGGTTGTCGTGACGCGAATGTGCTCGCCCGCCGTCAAACGCTCGATGGTCTTGGCGCCGATGGCGAACAGCAGCTCGGCTGGGAAGCGGCCGTACCGCGACGAGAGCGCCTCTACCGTCTTCGCTTCGTTGTTGATGTAGATCAGGCCTCGCTCGAAGAGGCCCACCTGGATGTAGTGATTCTTGGTGTGCAGGTACTCGCCCTGGCCGATGAGCACGTCCACCCCTTCGAGGGCGGCTTCGAAGACCGCCGGCGGCGGCTCCCTTTGCTTGTCCCAGCCGGGCGTGTGCAGCACCGAGCAAGGCGAGCCAATCTCGGCGATGGCTTTTTGCAGAGCGGCGATGATGCGCGGCTCGTCGTAGCCGGGTTCGGTGTGGATGAGCACGCTCTGATCGGGCCGTAGGGAGATGTAGCGCGTCAGGTTGCGCGCGCCGTCCAGGAGATCGGCCTCGACCTCGACTTCAGCGATCATCCATGCCTCCGGTTGGGGAGATTCGCTGGTATCTTACGTCACGCACATGGACGAGTTGCAGCTTCTCTTGCCCAGCCCCGCCGCCTCGAACGCCGTCTGCACGTTGGCAAGGCGAGAGGGCATCTTCGCCAAGCACGGCCTTGCCGTGGCCATGGAGGTGATCGGCGACTCCACCAACCTGCTGCGCCAGACAGAGCATGGTGGCGCCTTCGTGGCCTACCTGGCAGCGGCGGCGGTGGTCGAGGCCGTCCTGAATGGCGCCAATCTGGTGCTGTTCGCCGGCATGGTGAACCGTCCCTTCCATTCCATCGTCTGCCGGCCGGAAATCGCGTCCGCTGACGAGCTGCGCGGCAAGCGGGTGGGCTTCAGCGGCCGCAACGACGAGCTTTCCTGCGGGCTGGCGCTGGCGCAGGTCGGCTTGCGTTTGGGCGACGATGTGACAGGCGTGCGCGTGTCGGGCCCGCCCAACGAGCGCATCGCCGCGCTGCGCGACGGCACCGTGGACGCCGTGGCCATTTCCCCTCCGGCGACCTTTCGGGCCAAGAAGGCGGGCTTCCGCGAGCTGGTGAGCCTGGCCGATCTGCCCGGCGAGTACCAGTCGGGCTCGTGCGCCACCAATCGCGCGTTCTTGGCCGAGCATCGCGACGTGGTGGTGCGCTTCACGCGGGCGCTCATCGAGGCGGTCAAGCTGTTCAAGGCCGACCGCGAGAAGGCCATCGCCGCCTTGGGCGAGCACACCGGTGGAACGGATCGGGAGGAGCTGGAAGACTCGTGGCGCATCTTCGCCATGCGCTGCATGCCGGACGTGCCGGCGCTGAGCCTGCCCGGCCTGCGCTTTGTGATGGACACCGTCGTCCAGCATCCGGCGGCGCGGGATCACGTACCCGACGAGTTCGTCGACCTGGGTGTGGTGCCCGAGGCTACTGGCGTTTAATGAGCGCCACCGCTCGCGTCCAGGACGCGCCGCTGCGCTCCAGCTTGATGGGAAAGGCAGCCACCTTGAAGCCGGTGGGCCACGGCAGCTTGCTCAGATCCATCTTCTCGATCAGGCAGAACTCCCGCTCGCGCCCGGCATAGTGGATGGGGTACAGCGCCGCCGGATCGCCGTCGCGGAGCGCGTCGACCATCGGCCCCAGAGGCCCTTCCAGCGACTCCTGGTCGCACCCGACCACTCGCACGCCCCCATCGAGCAGCCAGCAGAAGGCATCCAGGTCCACGGCGTTGCCGAGGTCGGGGAAGGCTGGATCGTCGGCGAAGTGGTCGCCGGCGCCGGTGCGGATGAGCACGATGGACTGCGCGTTGACGTGTGCGCCCAAGCGGTCAATCTCGCCGCGCACGTCGGCCAGAGAGATGCGCTCGCCAGGCTGCTTGGCGCTGAAGTCCAGCAGCACGCCATCGCCGTAGAACCAATCCAGCGGCATCTGGTCGATGGTGCGGCCGCCCGGTTTGAAGTGCATGGGCGCGTCGATGTGGGTGCCGGAATGGGTGCTGGTGGACACGTGGTCCATGGCCGAGTTGTGGGGGATGCGGTCGACCGCCCAGCCCAGCTCCTTGGCCCGCAGCGCCCGCGATTGGTCGTGGTGGATGGTCGTGATCCGGCTCTCGCCGCACGACTCGAAGCTGGCGTTCATGATCGGTAGGCTGAGGTCGATCGGCTCCACCTCGCCCTCCAGCCAGGCATCTTCGATGCCGACGGCGCGTGTCCAGGCGCCGGTGGCGCCGGCGATCTTGATCGGGAAGAACATCGCCACAAAGCCGTCGTGGCCCGGTAAGCTGCCCATGTTGGCGACCTTCTCGGCGTGCGTCCACTCGGTATGGCGACCGGCGCGGTGCACCGGGAAATAGGCCGCCGGATCGCCCGCCAGCAGGCGGTCGCGCATGATCGGGATGGGCACGTCGATGGTGGCTGAGTCGCTGGACATGAGCCGCACGCCGAACCGGAACAGGTAGTTCAGCGCGCCGCCGTTGAGGCCGGCCGCCGACCTCGAGAAGTTGGGGTCGGTGTCGTAGCCATCGGTGCCGCCGGTCCACAGCATCACCACCTCACCCGGCTTAGGCTCTCGACCAATCCGCTCCAACTCGGCCACTACGTCGTACTCGGTGATCGGCTCGGAGGGGCTGTGATTGCGGAAGTCGAGCCGGAGGGCGTGGCCCATGGCCCATTCCAGCGGCCATTCGTCGATGAGCTTGGCCGGCTTGCCCTCGGAGGTGGGGTAGAAGTGGTACGGCGCATCGAGGTGCGTGCCATCGTGGCTGCCGAGGGTGATGCGCTCGTCGGCGAAGAAGGTGCCGTGAGGCAGAGAGGAAACTTTCACGCCCTGTTGGCGGGCAAACACCCGCGCCGCCTCGTCATGCGGAATGAGCGTGAGGTGGATCTCGCGGTTCTCGAGCGTTCCCCGGCGCAGCGTGACGCTCAGGTCATGGATAGCGGGCCGGCTCATTGCGGCAGGTTGGCGTAGAAGCCCTCTTGGTCGAGCTTCTTGATATAGCTGTCATCGAAGAACCTGGCTGGATCGGCGCTGGCCGCCGCGGGTCGGGCCTCAGCCACCGTGTCGAGCACCGCTCGGATGCCGCTGGCGGTCGGCGCCATGCGTACTGGCACCTGGTTCTGCGCCGTCTTGACGGCGATCCTGGCGGCGTCGTCGCCGGTCTTGGCCCACTTCGCGTAGATGCCGGCCACCACGTCCGGCTGGGTGCGGGTCAGCGCCACCGCGTGGGCCAGCGAGCGCAGCAGAGCCAGCGCGCTGGCCTGATTCTTCGTGGCCCACTGCCGCTGCACGAGGATCTGCGCCACCGGGTATTCGATGTGCTCCGCCGCGAAGTCGAACAGGGCGAACGTCATCATCAGCCGCGCCTGGGGGGCTGACCGCAAAAGCGTTGGGACCGTAAGCCGCTACTGCAGCGATTCGACCAGCGAGTTGTCGAAGAAGCTCGACGGATTGGCGCTGGCTGCCTTGGAGTCCGTGGAGTAGCGCAGCAGCCCGGCGATGTCTTCCGTGCCAAGAGCTCCCACGGTCCAGTAGGGCTCGTAGGCTGCGTAGGTTTCGTCGAGATCGGCCGCTTTCTCGTCCTTGGTGTATTTGCCAAGGATGGCCTTGGTCCTGGCCGGGTTGGCCTTCATGAACGCGGTCGCATCCTTGAGCGCTTGCAGGACGGCGCGCACTCCCGCTGGGCTGTCCGCGATTCGCGACTTCTTAGCGCTCAGCGCGGCAGCCAGGCCGGGTACGCCTTCTTTGCTGCATTGGCCAGCTCTTTGTAACCGGCACTCCTGGCTTGCAGGGTCACGGGCGCTGAGAGAATGGCTGCCGAAGTCTGGCCCGCCATCATAGCCGCCAAGGCAGTGGTTGGGGTGGCCGAATTGGCCAACTGGACGTCAGTGGCCTTGAGGCCGTGCTTGGCCAACAGGTCCCGCAGAGCGCCGTCAGGCGCAGAGCCGGGCAGCGTGTCGGCGACAACCTTGCCCTTCAGGTCCTCCACGCGCTGGATGTCCTTGGCCGCATACAGCGAGAAAACCGGTACGGAAACCAGCTTGGTAATGAAGATGAGGTCGCCGCCCGACAGCATCGCGCCAAGGGCCTGGGGGCTGGAGGCGAACGCAATTTCGCCCGACATGGCCGCCGATACCGCCACGTTCGATTCCATGAACCTCACGTCGGCCTGCACCCCACGCTTGCTGAAGAAGCTCTCGTCGGCTGCCACCCACAGTGCGGTGAATGCCGCGCTGAAGGCCGTGTAGGGAACCGTGACCTTGTAGGTCGCCGTTCCGCTCCCGCTCGGCTTGGCGGAAGGCCCAGCAGAAACCGACGCCGGGGCGCTGGGCTTGGCGGCGGGGTTGGGCGAGACGCTCGTGGGCACGGGCTTCGACGCCGCGCTCGCGGGCCCACTGCTCGAGGGAGTAACGCCGGCTGGCGCTGCCGCGCCGCCGCACGCCGCGAGGGACGTAATCAGGAACAGACAGCAAACAAGCTTTCTCATAGGCGAGGATGATAGGTGATCCGGCTCGGGTATGCCGCTCATCGGCCAGATCCTGAACTTGGTAAGGCCGCCTGCGGTGGGTTGCTCGTCTACTTCCGTCAGCTCGCTTGGCCAGTTAGAACATCGAGCTGACGAGGCCACCGTCGATGGCCAGAGCCACGCCGGTGATGTAGCCGGCCCGCTCCGAGGCCAGAAATGCGACGGCCGCGGCGAACTCCTCGGGCGTGCCGTAGCGCTTCATCGGGATGATGCTGGCCCGCCGCTGGCGCTCCTCCTCGGAGAAGACGCGCAGCACGCGCGGCGTAGCGACTCGTCCTGGCAGCACGCTGTTCACCGTCACACCGGATTCGGCCAGCTCCGCCGACAGCTCCTTGGCCAGATTGATGACCGCCGCCTTGGCCACGTTGCTGCCCAGCTGCCCCAGCGTCGGCTGCCGGCCCGAGACGGCCGCCACAAAGATGATCCGGCCCCACCTCTGCGCCGCCATGCCCGGCGCGAACGCCTTCGCCAGGAGCAGGCACGGATACAGATTGGTATTCAGCGTGTCGTGCATCTCGGCCGGCCCGACCGTCTCCAGCCGCCCACCTGCGCCGTGGCCGGCCGCGTTCACCAGCACCGACACCGTGCCTAGCCCTCCTTGCACCTCACTGCCCAGCCGTTGCACGTCATCCGGCCGGCTCAGGTCCACGTTCACGGTCAGCACTTCGGCGCGCGGCACAACCGTCTCGATGTCGTTTTTGGCCGCCTGCATGCCCGCTTCATTGCGGGCGCAAATCGCCAGGCGAACGCCTTCCCGCGCGAGCTCATGGCGATGGCCTTGCCGATCCCGCCGCTGCCGCCGGCAACCAGCGCCACCCGCCCCTTCAGGCCCAGATCCATGGCGCCCCTAAGCTCCGACCAGATCGCGCTGGCCTACCAGCAAGTCCGTGATCTCGGTCACGTGCTCCAGCTCCGTCAGCCGCGCCAGCGTTTCCAGCACGCGCTGCGAGCCCGAAGCCCCCAGGCGCGGCTCCACCAGCAGCCGGAACTTGCGCTCGAGCTGCAGATCGCTGAGGGGGTTATCGGCGGTCCCGGAGGCATGTGCGACGTGCCGGTCCAGCACACGCCCATCGCGCAGGCGAACCCGCAGGAAGCACTCGTCCTTGTGGACCGACGGGTCGAGCTCGATGCTGACGCGGCTGCGCAGCCGCTGCACCGCCGGGTCCTGCACCCGAGCGTCGGTGTACTGCTCCGGCCCGGCCCCGCCATCGATCAGCGCCACCGCCGCACTGTGATACACGCTGAATTTCCCGTCGAGCCCCGTTTGCGGCTCCCGTTTGCCCGTCGCCGAGCCTACCGCGGGGTTCACCCGAGCCTCGATGGCCTCGACGTCGTCGGCCTTCAGCTTCAGCTCTTCACGCAGAGCAACCACGCCATCCAAGACCGGCTGCTGCACGATGCCGCAGGCGTAGGCTTTGAAGGCCGCCTTACGCAGCTCCCAACGCGTGCCGAGATCCGCCAGCAAGCCATCAAAGTTCTGATCCGACGGGAACAGCAAGGCAGGCTGTTGGGGCCGCTCAGTGGGTCTGGACCGCTGGTGAAGCCCTCTTTTGCCAGCAGCGCCGCGATCACGCCGGCGTGCGCTCCCCGCCCGGCGTGGAATGCCTTTGTCATGCTGCCGTGCGCCTGGCCCAACCCGCCGCTCTGTGAGCAGGCGATGCCGATGGCCCACTGCAGCCTCTGCGCATCCAGGCCAAGCAGCTTGCCTGCCGCCACCGCGGCACCCACTGGACCCATCACCGCTGTGACGTGAAAGTGGTGGTCGTACAGCGATTTGCCGGCCGCCAGCGCTGCCCGAGCCGCCACCTCAAAGCCGAGTGCAAAGGCCAGAGCAAACTCCCGTCCGTTGGCTCCCAGGTACTCGCCCAGCGCCATGGCCGCGGGAATAATCGGCGCGTTGCCGTGCAGGATGGTGACTTCCGGCATGTAGCTGTCGTCGAAGTCAAGGAGGTGTGCCAGGTGTCCGTTGATGAGCGCAGCCAGATTGACGCTTGCCTTCCGAGGTGTGCCCCAGATGCGAGCCTGCTCGTGCCCACCAAGCGTGTCCGCCAGCGTCAGGTACATCGCCAGCGAGGGATGCTCCAAGCCGCCCAGCGCCACCGCCAGGCAATCGACCACGCTGCGCCAGACGTGGTGGACCACGTCCTCTGGCAGGTCCTCGAACCTGGTCCGCGCGACGAAGCTGGCGATCTCGGCGGTGCCGTTTCGGTCAGGCATTTGGCCGGGATTGTATAGTCACCATCCCTGGGTATGCCCGCGTGGAGGAGCTGACGTGCTGCAGTGGCCGCGGCCGTCTATCGGGAAGCGGCGAAACGCGGCCTCGGTCAGGAAATACGTACCGATTGGTTTCTGCAGAGTGTCCGCGACTAGGCGAAGATCCCTCGCCAGCTACCGCGTCGTCTCGAAGTGATCGCGAGAGGATTCGAACCTGCTCGGGGGTCTGGAAGCATCCGGATCGAGCCCGATTCACGCTCAAAACGGGTCTGCTAACCCGGATTTCGCCCTGACGATCCAGGCCTGTTCCGACCAGTGCGTGGGATCGTTGTGGGATCGAGCCGCCTGATTGCAATGCGTGCGGAGACACATTCTGGACACATTTTTCAGCCCGCCGGAGGACCGACCGGTCCAGTTAGTCTTCGGCAGCCGGGTGAGGCTTCCTGGGGCCGCGCTCGAAACGAAAGCTCGCTCTCGGCATCTCGCCCCACAAGCGCTCGAAACAGTCCGCCGCTATTGAGCTGCCGAGCTCCTTCATGTCGCGCCAGATGCGCTCAAGTTCGAAGAGATTCTCGCGGTGCTGCGCAGCCCACTCCTCCTTCAGAAGCGCGTCGGCAAACTCCTCGATGGACAGGTCGTGAAATTTCTGTAAGGCAGACTGCAGATGAGCGTGGGCCTGCCGCTGCCGCTCCTGCTCAGCTCGTTCCCGTTCCTCATAGACCTTCTTCGACAGCCGGCCGGGCCCAGAGAAGGTAAGCTGATCAGCCTCGAACGCCAGCGACGCCCAGATCAGGAATAGATGGCCGTAGCCTCGAATAGCCAGGCTGGCCAGCTCGCTTGTTCGCGGATGCAGGTGAAACACCCCTGCCTCCAGCGCATCCAACCAGACTTCAATGTGGTCCGGTTCTTCGTCTGGATCTAGCTGGCCACGAATGCCGCCCAGGTCACACCGTTTCCAGTAGCGCAGATGAGCCTGCTTGAACTCGGCGATTGCCTCGGCAGCTGAACGTCCCCGATTGCGCACGTGACCCAAGAGAGACCCATCGCGTTCGAGGACTTTCAAGAGTTCACCAGTCTGCGTATACAGCTCGTCGTGGAGCTCGGAGACGAACCATACAATCGCGCGTGACGAACGAAAGAGCTCCGCAGCTGTGAGCCGCTCTTCAGCGAATGAATGATCGGCCGAACGGGCCAGCGCGCGTACGGCATCCCTCGCCTCGTCGAGCTTGGTCAGCACATCGCTAAACTCGCTGCCGACCTGGGCGCGGATTTCCTCGTGGATGGTGCCTGGGGCGTCGTGCACCGATGGCTCGAGCGAGTCGACGTTCACCGCCGCACGGAGCCGCTCTCCGGCGCTCTGCACGCCTAGCGCAGCGGCAATCAAGGCGACCTCGGCGGCCCGCGGCTCACGAACGGCCGTACCCTGCTCGAGCACCATCAGACGGCGGCGATCGCGGCCCATCCGCTCCGCGAGTTCGCCCTGGGTTAGGCCAGCCTCAGCGCGGAGCTCCCGCAGCACCCTGCCAAAGTTGACGCGGTCCCAAGCCATATCCAGTACATGATATCTAATGGAGCCGTGTACATGCTTGTATTTTCGGTGTTCCAAATGGAGGCATACAAGCTCCTCGGCCTACTCACCGGAACTGACGAGAGGCGATGGTGCGTATGAAATCTAGCTAGTGTAGGTCGTCAATCAGACGCTGCTTTATTCTGAGCTGCCAGAGCGGCG
>DAIUFO010000058.1:13566-14523 GCA_036844545.1 Chloroflexota bacterium | reverse complement strand
CGTGCCCAGGGCCGGATACTGCTCCTGGACGACCTGGCCACCGCGCTTGATGAATGTGCCCACGGCTGCGTCCAGTGCCTCCAAAGAGCCTCCGAAGTCGGCGGCCAGGACGGATATCTTGCGATAGCCCTTCTTGTACATCCAGTCGCCAACGGGATCGTTCTGGCCCAGGCTGGTCTGCGTTACGCGTGACAGGTAGGGGCTGGCGTATTTGGGATCGGTGGTGACCGTTTGCGCGCCACAGTTGGTGCTGACGATCAGCGGTATCTGGGCCTCCTTGACGTACGGCCCCAGCGCGTAGCACTCGGGCGTGCCATTGACGCCCATGAGCAGGCTGACCTTGTCACTCTCCACAAGCTGTTTGGCCTTGGTCACGGCCTGATCCGCGGCACCCTTGGTATCCACATACATCGGCTCGATCTTGCGGCCGGCCACCGTGGAGTTGATGGCGCTGAAGTAGAGGCTGAAGCCATCCTGGCTGTCGTTGCCTACCTGAGCCAGCGGACCGGTCAAGGGTAGGAGAATGCCGACCTTGATGGGTGCTGTGCTGGCGCCGGCGGCAGTGCTGGTTGAGGCTGCCGGCTTGGCCGCCGCGCTGGCCGCGGCTGCACTGGCGGCAGGTTTGGCCGAAGCGCTGGCCGGACCGGCACTGGCAGCCGGCTTGCTGGCCGGCGCGCTCGACGGCGCGGCGGATCCGCCACAAGCCGCCAGCATCACGGCCACGATGGGGAGACAACGAATCATCTTCATCATGGGCAGCATGATACCCGCTGGCACGGTTATGACAACCGGCCTCCAATAGCCCATTGGAGTGGAAAAGAGTGACGCGCGCTGCAAGCGGGCGTAGAACTGGGACATGTCCTTTCGGCGTCCCGCATTGGTCCTCGCCGGCCTCATGGGGCTGGCCAGCCTGAGCTCGGCGCCGGCCCAGGCGGCCGTCGAGGTGAGCCGCGGCGG
>DAIUFO010000058.1:0-13556 GCA_036844545.1 Chloroflexota bacterium | reverse complement strand
GCTGCCAGGCTGGCCCGCCATCAAGGCTCAAACAACACAGGTGGAGGTGCCGCGGCCTGGCGTGACCCTCAGCTCAGTCGAGCTGCTGACGTCTGGCGGCATGCTGCGCGTGTACCAGATGGATACGGACCTGTCCGCGCCCGGTATCAGTATCGGAACCGTGGTGGCGTACAACTCGGTGGTCAGCCTGGGCGAGACGGTCAGCTCTATGGCCACCCGCAGCGGGGCCATCGGCGGCATCAACGGAGACTATTTCGCCATCCACGAATCAGGCATCCCCTTCAACTGGACGGTCCAGAACGGCAACCTAATCCGCAGCGGCAACCACTGGGCGGTGTTCGGCGTCACCGCGGACCACCAGGTGAACATCGGCAAGTACACCTGGCAAGGCTCGCTCAAAGTGCTGGACAGCGGCATGAGCTTTCCCATCGAAGCCCTCAATCTGCCGCTGATGGACCACAAGGTCATCGCCGTCACGCAATCCATGGGCTCTCCGCTGGCAGCGAAGAACGCCACCTTGGTAAACCTCGGGCCGCTGAAGGGCCAGTACGTCGTGCGCTCGGTGAGCCAGGGACAGGACCGGGTATCGCCTGTGTACGGCACGGACGTGGTGCTCGCCGGCGAGGGCGTCGCCGCCACCTGGCTGGCGCAATACACGCCGGTGGGAGCGCACATCCAGCTCGACTACACTTCCCACCCGGACTGGCGCGACCTGCGGACCGCCATCGGCGGCGGCCCGATCCTGGTCAAGGATGGCCTGCCCTACCAGGACCCTGAGGCGCCGGCCGCCTTCGAGACCAACCGGCCCTATCCCGTTTCGGGCGTGGGCATCAGCCAGGATGGGCGCAGCCTGTCCATGGTGGCGGTGGACGGGCACGAGGGCCGGCCCTACCTGGGCCTCACTCGACCGCAGTTCGCCTGGTATTTCCAGACCATCGGCGCCTGGAACGCCATGGCCTTCGACAGCGGCGGCTCAGCGCAGATGGCGGTGCGCCATCCCGGCCAACCCTTCGCCAGCATCGTTAACCATCCGTCGGACGGCAAAGAGCGCCAGGTGGCCGACGGGCTGTTCGTCTACGGCGCTTAGGCCGCCTCAGCGACGTCGGGCACCGGCCCGACCGCCTCGGGATCGACGAGCCTGCCGGTAGGGCGGGCAATCGAGCACAGCAGCGCCACGACGACCAAGCCGGCCACGATCAGGAAGGTGTCGTGCAGGCCTGCCACCCCAGCTTGCTTGCTGGCCGGATCGATCCCCAGCGCGTTAGCTTCGGCCGTGCGGCGCAGGGTCCACACGCTGGCAGCCATGGCGATGCCGATGGTGAAGCCCAAGTTGCGGATGAAGCCCATGGTGCCGACGGCCAGGCCGCGTTCCCGGCTCGCCACGTAGCGGTAGGCCGCGGCGGCGTTGGGGCTCATGAACGTGCCGAAGCCGATGCTCATGATCACCAACCGCCAGATCACGTCGAAGGCGGACCAGTTGGCGTCGACGCTGCTGTACAGCCAGTAGCCCAGGATGACGATGGCCAACCCGCCTGAGGCCACGTAACGCACCTCGAAGCGATCGGCCAGCCAGCCGCCTATCGGCTGCACGAGGAAGCTGGTCATCGAGCTGGCGATAAGGATCGTTCCAGCCTGGGCCTCTGGGCGGCCCTGGATGCTCACCAGGAAGAAGGGCAGCAGCAACAAGTTGCTGGCATTGGACAGCGAGGTCAGGCTCTGGGCCAGCAGCGCGTTGGTGAAGCCGGGCGTACGGAACAGGCCGAAGCGCAGCAGCGGCGCCGGCGCCTTTACTTGGCGCAGGATGAAAGCGGCGATGAGCACGACTGACAGCGCCGCCAGGCCCTTGACCAGCGGCGTCCAGCCCTCCTGCTGACCTTGGTTGATGGCCAGCAGCAGGGCGGCGATGGCCAGTCCCACCAGGACACTGCCCAGTGCGTCGAACTTGACGCCGCGCACGCCCTGCTGGCGCGGCAAGACGCGGAACGCCAGCACCATGCCCAGCAGGCCAACCGGCACGTTGACCAGAAAAATCGCGCGCCAGCCGAAGTAGGTCAGGAGTACGCCGCCCAGGCTGGGCCCCACCATGGCGCCGGCCGAGAAGATGGTGCCGTTGAGGCCCAGGACCTGGCCACGCTGGCTGGCTGGGAACGCGTCCAGTAGGACGGCCGTGGCAGACGAGATGAGCATCGACGCCCCCACTGCCTGCACGGCTCGGAACAGGATCAACGCCAGGATCGTGGGCGCCGTGCCGCACAGGATCGAGCCAGCGGTGAAGACTACGAAACCGAGGTTGTAGAGGCGGGTGCGACCCACCAGGTCTGCCAGGCGTCCCATCGTCAGCAGCAGGCTGGTAACCACCAGCAGGTAGGTGAGGACCACCCATTCCACCTGGGCAAGGTCGATGCCGAACGCCTGGCGGAGCTGTGGCAGCGCCAGGTTGACCACGCTGATGTCGATGGTGGCCATGAACGAGCCGCAGGCAACTGTCATGAAAACGCGCCATTTGTGGGCGTATTGGGGCTCGGACACCAAGACCAAGAATAATGGGAGCCTATGCGGTATGCGCCCAGCATCAGCATCGCCTTCTTTGCCGGCGTGCTGCTGCTGGTTGCCGGCCAGCTAGTCCCGAACTACGACGCCAGCGCTTTCCTGAACTTGCTGGGCGGGGCGCTGCTGGTCGTCGTCGCCATCCGCGCACTGGCCGGCTGGGCCGGGTTGCACCGGACGATCGCCCCCAACCTCGAAGACGGCGAGACCATCCTAGTGCAGAGTGAGGGTGTGATGGTCCAAACGCGCACGCTGCTGGTCAGCAGTCGCCAGGGGCCTTATCGCGCCCGGCTCACCAACCTGCGGCTGCTGCTGTCGCTGCGGGTGTTGATGGTCACGACACAGCGGGACGTGACCGTCGCCTGGCTCGGGTCGGGCCGGCCGCTGTCGGTGCTGTCGATTGAGGTGCTGCCGTCAGGCGAGGTCGTCCTGACGCCGGAGCGACGTTTTGGCCCGCGCCTGCGTTTCTGGGTGCCAAACCCTTCGGCCTGGGAGGAGGCCCTACGAGAGAGCCATCCGGAGCTGTTGCGTTATTCCTCTTCGTCCGGCTCCAGGTCGACGTAGTCCCGCTCGTTGGTGACCGGGTTGTGCCGGATCTCCATCATGTGGCCGGTGGCGGGGTCGCGGAAGCGCTCGCCAGTCAGCTGCCAGTAGCCTTCCGGCTGGTCCTGTTCCCGCCGGCTGGTGTCCCGGATGCTGAAGGCGCTGCCGACGATCAGCACACCCGCGATGCCTAGGTACAAGGGCAGCGTTTGCGGCACATCCAGCAGGCGGGCCAGCGCCGCGGCGGCGAAGAAGCCCACGCCCAGGCCAATGGCCACCTTGCGGATGAGGCCGCCGCGGTTCCTCATGTGCCGCTCGCGTTGGCCTGGCGGACGGCGTCCAAGATGGCATCCTGCAGCGCTTCGGCGGCCATGGCGCCGACGGCGCTCACGTCGGCCGGCTCGGCGTTCGGCGGCGGGACCGATACGCTGAACACGATGTCGCCGTCGACCATCGTATGAGCTGGGCGGATGGCGCGCGCCATGCCATCGTGCGCCATCTGAGCGATTTTGACGGCGCCTTCCCGCCCGAGCGGAGCGGTGGTGGCGACGATGGCCAGCGTAGTGTTGGACGGCGCGGTGTGCCGCGGCTGGCCGCCGGCGGCGATGAGCCCCACCGTATCAGCGAACGTGCCGTCCGGCTTGCGTGCCCCGGCCACGATCTCGCCTCGCCGATCGACGATGTCGCCGAAGGCATTCACCACTGCCAGCGCCGCGACGACGTGGCGGCCAGCCCGGACGCTGGCCATGCCCAAGCCGCCGGCCATCGATCCTTCGCGGCCCAGCGCTTTGCCGGCGGTCGCACCGGCGCCGGCGCCAACCAGGCCGCGGCCGTCCTCACTGGCCGACGCGGCTTGGCAAGCGGCATAGCCGCCGGCGCTATCCGGCGCTGGACCTTGGGCGACCCCCAGGTCGAAGATGCCGGCGCCACAGACGATCGGTACGTGTACGCCGCCGTACAGGAAGCCGGTCCCCTGGTCGCGCAGCCACTTGATGGCGCCGGCGCACGTCTCCAGGCCGAAGGCGCTGCCACCCGACAGCACCAGGGCGTTGACCCGCTCCACCAGGTTCACCGGCCGCAGCAGCTCGACGTTGTAGGTCGCCGGCGCCCCACCGCGGACGTCGATGCCGGCGATGGCGCCGTCCCGCGGAGCCAGCACGACGGTGCAGCCGGTGCGCTGGCCGGTCCAATGGCCAATGCGCAGGCCGGGCACGTCGAGCAGGCCGCCCATGTTTGCTGGTCTAGCTTGTCCGGAAGTCGGCCAAGTGGCCGCGGATGTGGTCGGGGATGATCCGCAGCCATTCGTCGAGGCTGATGTCACCACGCCTCGGGTGCTCGAAGCGATGGGCCAGATCGGCCTCGCTGAGGCTCTCCAGCAGCGCTGTCGTTACCGCCGTCTCGTGCTTCATCTCCTCGCGGAGCTGACCGACGGTCGAGTCACGGCGCTGGGCTACGTTGCGGTCGTTGTACTCGTCGATGGTGTCGCTAGGCCACGGCTGCCGCCCCCAGGCGCACGGCACCTGGTCGCGCAACCGTCCCTCGATGCTGACCAGATGCGCCAGCAGGTCCTTGTTGGTCCAACCGTCGTTGGCGCTGGCGCGCTGCCAGTCCACCTCGCGGGTCGCGTCTACTCTTTGGCGCAGCGCTTCTTGGGCCGCTCGGACGTCGTCAATAAGCGCGGTTTTCAAGTCAGGCATGCTTGCTCTCCTCTTGCCTCGTCTTAGTTGCACAATTCTGAGACACTGAACTCCACCCGCTACTTCCAGGAGCAAGTTCTCCGTAAGAGACCATACATCTCGCTGGAGATGTGCGAGCGCGTGGTCGCGAGTCCTGACTGGCGGGACGCACAGACTGATGGACGCATTCGCTACTGGAGCTTCCCACGAGAGCTCGAAGGACGCTCGCTCCGAGTGGTTACTCTTGAAGACGGAGTGACTATCCACAACGCTTTTCCTGATCGTAGGTTCACAATCGAGCGGCTCGAGCGGCTCAAGCAGCTCCGAGGTGGGCGATGAAGCTGCGCTATTACGCGGAAACGGACTCGCTGTATATCGAGCTGAGCCAACGCGCGGGCGCTGACTCCCTCGAAGTCACCGAGGGCCTCGTGGTCGACCTCGACGAGCATGGCGACGTGATCGGCATCGACATCGAGCATGCCTCCGAGAAATTGGACCTCCAGACGGTGGAGACTGTGGCATTGCCGGCTCCCTCACCCGCCTAATCCAGATTCACACGGTCGGCTTTCCCGCATAGGACTGCTCGCATGCTGATCTTCGTCTACCGGCCGGGCGCGATCGGCGACACGATCCTCGCCCTGCCGGCGCTGGCCGGGCTGCGGCGGAGCTATCCTGGCTGCGAGATCTTGTATGCGGGCAACGCCGCGCTGCTGCCCCTGCTGCCTGTCGAGCAGGCGATGTCTGCTGACGACGCCCGGCTGCTGCCGCTGTTCGAGGATCCCCCGCGACCGTGGCCCGGTGCCGGGCTGCACGTCATCTTCGCGCGCCAACCAGTCGGCTTGCCCGGCATTCAGCGTGATCCGTTGGAAGCGGTCAGGCTCGGCCGGCACATGGCGGACTGGCTGGTCGAAGCCATCGACCCGTCGTCGGTAGACTGCGAGCCGCGGCTGGAGGTCGAAGCCGGCACGGGCGCCCCTCTCGTGGTCCACCCTGGCGCGGGAGGGGTCGCCAAGCGCTGGCCCGCGGAGCGATTCAAAGCGCTCGCCCACCAACTCGGGCTGCCGCTGGCTATCGTGCGCGGACCTGCCGACCCTCCATTCGAGGCCGGTGATGAGCTGTGGCAGGACCTACCGCTGGCCGAGCTGGCACGGCGGCTGAAGGGCAGCCGGCTGTTCGTCGGCAACGACTCGGGGATCACCCACCTGGCAGCCGCTGTGGGCACGCCGACCCTGGCCATACACGTGAGCACCGATCCTTCGATTTGGGGGGTGCGCGGGCCTCACACGCGCAGGCTCCACAGCGACGTCAGCATCGATGCGGCGGTCGCAGCCGCGTGGGAGCTGCTCCGGGAGCCAAGCGGAACAAGCTAGGGCAAAATGGCATAGCTCTTGCGGGTCGGAAACCGAAAGACTCAAGGGAGGAACGGTATGCACCGCTTATATTGGCTCGTCGTCGGCGCGATCGCCGGCATATTCGCCTATCGCTATTTTCGCGAGCAAGGCGGCGAAATCCCCGGATTCGGGCCGCTGGGAGAAAGCAGCAGGCGGCTGACCGAACGCGGTCGGGAGTTCGCTGACTCAGGACGGCAGTTCGTGGAATCCGGCCGGCAGATGGCCGACGAGAGCCGGCAGTTTGCCCAGACCGCTGCCGAGACAGCTCAATCTCGCGGTCGCGAGGTCGCCGACACGGTCAAAGCGCAGGCGAGCAAGTTGGACAGCAAGCGCGGCCGCAAAACAACTGCCAAGGGCGCGGCGGACCCCTTGCACAAGGACGTGAAGCAAGCATCGAGCGACCACAGCGCAGGCTGACGGCCGCGGCGACCAAGCAGCCGCATAGCAAATCCACAGCGCTCGACGTTATTAGCAAGGCAGCAAAGAATGGTCATCAAACAGCGGCACTCGGTTTTTGACGGATTTCTCCTTCGACACGTGTTCCCGTATCTGCACCGCACGAAGCTCCGGCCTCTGCTGCACCTGGCATCAATTTGGCATCGGGCGATCTAGAACAGCTCCACCACTTCGGTCTCGTAATTCAGCAGTTCCGCCTCGCCGAGCTTGAGCCCGGCCACGAAGCTGGCCACCTTGGAAATCACTTCCTGGCCATGGCGCGCATCCGAGGTCACGCAGGCAACGCCAATCTCGGATAGCTGCCACAGGTCCTGGTCGCCCACTTCGGCTACCGCCACGTCGAAATGGCTGCGAACCCGGCCGATGATCGAGCGGACAACTTGGCGCTTGGCCTTGAGCGAGCGGCTGAGCGGCAGGTGCAGCTTTATCCGGCAGGCGACGATGGTCATCCGTGAGCCTTCAGCGGGTAATGATGTGGCGGAAGTTCTCCGCATAGGCCATGGCGTGAAGCGCCCCCACTTCCCGATGCCGGTCGCGCATCCAGGTGTCCACCCAATCGGCGTCAGGGAACTGCGTCTTGTGGCGCCGCAGAGCCTCGATCTTCCGATCAATCGTGTCGGTGATGTCAAAGGCCATATTGGGCTGGTTGGCCATGAACAAATAGACCTCGTGGACCTCGTGCAGCCGTAAACCCTTGGCCAACTGGTCCGGGTAGTGCAGCGCATCCCGCGAAATCGGATAGACCACATCGAGCACGGTCGTGCCCACGACGCGGTGGTCGGGGTGGTTCAGGTTGCCACGGTCGTACACGTGAACGGTAGAGTCGTGGGTGAAGATGACGTCCGGCCGGTAAAAGCGGACCATCTCGGCCATGGTCTTTCGGAACTCGAGCGTGGGCAGCAGCTCGCCGTCGCGGCCGTCCAGAAAGCGCACCTCCTTGGCCCCGATCACCTCACCCGCGGCGGTCTGCTCCTGAGTGCGGATTTCCGCTAAGCGCTCGCTGGTCATATCGGGGTCGCTGCTGCCCTTGTCGCCGCGAGTGCAGATGAGGTAGACCACCTCTTTGCCCTGGCGGGACCATTTGGCCATGGTGCCGCCGCAGCCGATGTCGGCATCGTCCGGGTGCGCGGCAACCACGAGCACGCGCTGAATTTCGTCTTCGACCATGTGAAGTGAGTTGCAGGACGCTTACCGGGCTAGCGAGTCCCGATCCCCGTAATCTGGATGAGCTGGCTCGAGGCGCGTTTGGCGTTCTCGATGCTGACCTGCGAGGCTACCTGCGATGCAACCTGCCGGAAGGCCTCCGCCTGGGGCGTGGTGGGCGCCGCGATCATGATCGGCCTGCCGGAGTCGCCACCGGTGCGGATACTCGCATCGAGCGGCACTTCGCCCAGGAACCGGACTTCGTACTCTTCCGCGATCTTGCGGGCGCCACCGTGGCCGAAGATGTCGGTGCGGTGGTTGCAGCCGCAGGGGCAGATGAAGTAGCTCATATTCTCCACGATGCCGAGGATGGGCACCTCCAGCTGCTTGAACATGAGCATGCCCTTGACGGCATCGTGCACGGCTACGGGCTGAGGCGTCACAGTCACGATGGCGCCCGTCATCGGCACCAGCTGGGCCAGCGTCAGCTGGGCATCGCCGGTTCCGGGCGGAAGATCGACGATCAGGTAGTCGAGATCGCCCCACTGGACGTCGTACAGGAACTGCTTGATCAGTCCGGACACCATCGGCCCGCGCCACACCACCGGCTTCTCCTCCGGAACAAGGAAGCCGATAGACATGACCTCGACGCCATACGACATCGCCGGCTTGATCCTGTCGCCGCTGCTGGGTGGCAGGCCAAAGACGCCCATCATCATGGGAATGTTGGGGCCGAACACGTCGCAGTCGACGATGCCCACTCTGGCGCCAGCCTCAGACAGGGCAAGCGCCGTATTGACGGCGACTGTCGACTTACCCACGCCGCCTTTGCCGCTGGACGAGGCAATGACGTTCTTGACTCCGGGGACGGACTGCTTGCCGGCCAGCTGGAAACCCTTAGGCACCTCGCTGTCCATCCGGACGTTGACTTCGCCAACGCCTGGGAGGCCAGCCACCGCCTCACGGGCGGAGCTTTCCATTTGAGCCTTCATGGGGCAGGCTGGCGTGGTGAGGACCATGCGGAACGACACCTTGCTGCCGTCGATGGCCAGGTCCTTGATCATGTTGAGCGACACGACGTCGCGGTGCAGGTCGGGGTCCTGGACGTGTCGCAGCGCGCCCAGCACCTGTTCTTGAGTGATGTCGGCCATGAGAATCAGTCCTCGATTATCAGTTCAAACGGGCAGCTGATGGCGCCCTCGGGACACACCGATTCGCACTCCGTGCAGTAGTCGCAGCGATCCGGCTTGGATACGACGGCTACGCTGCCAACCATTGCCAGTGCCTCCACGTGACATGTCTCGATGCAGCTGCCACACGCCGTACACCTAGGGGCGGCGATTTCCGGCAGCGCCAGCGCCAATGCACTCGCTCGCAAGACGGCTGAACTATAACGTCGGGACATACTTGTAGCTGCGACCAAAGTCGCAGTCACACATATGCGCACATTTACTGTCCCAGAGGCAAATGCGCTGTTGCCACGGGTCTCGGCACTTATGGTGCAACTGCAGCAGCACAGTGAGGAGTTTACTGACATGCAGCGCGGCTATACCGACGCGCTGGAGCGGACCAGTTCCAACGGACACAGCGTGGCGGAGAAGCTGACCGAGAAGCGGCAGCAGCTCGAGCAGATGGTTCAGAACCTCAACGCCGGCATCGCAGAGCTCGAAGAGCTGGGCTGCATTGTGAAGGACGTAGACATGGGTTTGGTGGACTTCCCAGGCCTGCGCGGCGGCCAGATCGTGAACCTGTGCTGGCGGCTGGGCGAGCCCGAAGTCGCCTACTGGCACTCGCTGGATACCGGCTTCGCCAGCCGGCAGCCTCTGTAACCGCTTCAGACGAGAGGATCTCGGGCTGATCCCGGAAGCATCGGGAAGTGTTTCAGGTTGCAGGTCCAGAGTTCGGCCCCCAGTTCTTGCGTCGTCGCTGCGATGATGTAGTCCACCGGATCTATTCCGGGATGCGACCGCAGGTACTTGCGCGCCAAGTCCCCAGCTATGTCGGCCAGGCTGGAATCTACCGATATCCACTCGAACAGGCCGAGCAGCCGTCGCGTTTCGAGCTCTTCGGCATCGCGCATGCCCGCCCAGACTTCCAGCCTACTGAGCACGGAGGCTGCGACACGATGGCCTTCATCGAAGGCCTCGGCAAGCACCGCTTGCGCGCGGGGGTTGCCTCGTAGGTGCGAGATCAAAATCGACGTATCGACGACGAGCGTCACTCGGCAAGCCGCTTTGCCAGACCCGGGCGAAGCCGATCCACATACCCGGCCGCATCCCCGGTGCGCCCCCGCCAGGCGCCAAGAGTCTCCGCCAACACCTCTGTCGCATTGGCCGTATGGCTGCCATAGGTTCGGTCTAACGCTCTGCGCACCAGCTCAGCAAGCCCGAGTCCCGTTCGTTCAGACTCTGCCTTCAGGCGGAGGTACTGGGCATCCTCCAGGATAATCTGCGTTCGGTGGCTCATGATGTAACCTTACATCATCCATTGGCAGAATACCATTTAGTCAACGCATGGACGAAGACCGGCTGCGAAAGCTGCTCGCTGAGGTAAGCGCCGGCAGCGTGGGTATCGAAGCCGCGGTAGAGCGGCTGCGCGACCTCCCCTACGAAGACCTGGGCTTCGCCAAGCTGGACCTGCACCGCGAGGTACGGCGCGGGTTCGCGGAGGTCATCTTTGGCGAGCGCAAGACGCCGGAGCAGATTGTGGCCATCGCCGAGCGGCTGGCGGCGCAGCACAACGTGGTGCTGGCCACCCGCCTCAGCGCCGAAGCGGCCGAGGCCTTGATGCAACGCCTGCCCAGGGTCGAGCATTACCCGCGGGCGCGCCTAGCGGCCATCGTCCAGGATGCCGGCAAGCTCGAGCAGATTGGGGACATCGTGGTGCTGAGCGCTGGCACCGCCGACATGGCGGTAGCCGAAGAGGCCGCGCTGACGGCGCATTTCATGGGTAACCGCGTGACGCGCATCTACGACGTGGGCGTCAGCGCCTTGCAGCGGCTGCTGGCTCAACGAGCACGGCTGAACGAAGCGAGGGTCATCGTGGTGGTGGCCGGCATGGATGGCGCGCTGGCAGCTGTCACCGCGGGCTTGATCGAGCGGCCGGTGATCGCGGTGCCTACCAGCGTCGGTTATGGCACCTCCTTCGGCGGCGTCGCCCCGCTGTTGACGATGCTCAATTCGTGCAGCAGCGGGGTGGGCGTGGTCAACATTGACAATGGCTTCGGGGCTGCACACCTGGCCAGTCTGATCAACCGGCTCTAAACGTCGTTACTGGACGACGACACTCCCTGTCATGAACGTATGGATCCTGCAGAAGTAGGGATTTTGGGGTAGCAGGCAACCGCCGTGGCTTGCTACACTTGACAATATGGACCCATCTCGTATCGCCTACTTTGAGGGTACGTTTCAGCCGATGGCTGACTGCAAGATCAGCATCATGACCCATACGTTCCTGTATGGGACGGGCGTTTTCGAGGGTGTCCGCGGCTACTGGGACGACCAGGCAGGCCGTATGAACATCTTCCGCCTGCGCGAGCACTTCCAGCGGCTGGAGACGAGCGCGCGAATCCTGCGCACCACTCTACCCGCTCCCATCGACGAGCTGTGCGAGCTCACTGCCGAGCTGTGCCGCCGCAACGGCGACGAATGCGACGTCTACATCCGCCCCCAAGCCTACAAGTCCGATGAGGTCATCGGGCCCGAGCTGATCAACCGCACCGACGCCTTCTTCATCTTTTCGCTGCCCTTTGGCAAGTACCTGGAGAATACGACCGGCATGCACTGCGGCACGTCGTCATGGCGTCGCGTGCAGGACAACATGATCCCCGCCCGGGCCAAGGTGACCGGCATTTATGTCAACAGCAGCCTGGCCCGTACCGAAGCCATGGAAAACGGCTTCGACGAGGCCATCATGCTCAACGCCAACGGCTACGTGGCCGAGGGCAGCAGCGAGAACCTGTTCATCCTCCGCGACGGCAAGCTCATCACGCCCGATAACAGCGACGATATCCTCGAAGGCATCACCCGCGCGACCGTGATGGACCTGGCTCGCGAGGAGTTGGGCATGCCCACCGAAGCGCGGCACATCGGCCGGACCGAGCTGTACACCGCCGACGAGTGCTTCCTGTGCGGAACCGGCGCGGAGATCACGCCGGTGACCAAGGTCGACCACCGCGAAATCGGTTCGGGCCAGGTGGGCGAGTTCACGGAGCGCCTGCGTGAGGTGTTCTTCGACGTGGTGCGCGGCCGCCGGCCGAAATACGCGAGCTGGCTCTACCCGGTGACGGCTGAAGAGCGCGTCGCCGTCGGCGCCTGATCAGCGGCCTGCCGGCCGCGACACCCTCACCCTAGCCCTCTCCCGCAAGCGGGCGAGGGGATTCAGTACGTCGGGCCGCGTGATAGGGCACGCTCGTCACTACCGTGCCGGGGCGGAACAGCAACGCTGCTTTGACCCGTAAGGCGGTCTGGTTGTGGAGGAGCTGCTCCCACCAATGGGCGGCCACGTATTCGGGCAGGATGACGGTGATGGTGTCGGTCGCGTCCTGGCGATCGATGTTGTCGATATAGCGCAGCATTGGCCCGACGATTGAACGGTAAGGCGACTCGATGGTAACCAGGGGCACCTTGTCGCCCCAAGCTTGCCATCGCTCCCGGAAAGCCCGCGCCGAGTCTTCGTCTTCGGTGATATGGACGGCGGTGACGTTGGGCGAGATCGAGCGGGCGTAGGCCAGTGTCGAGATGGCTGGCCGGTTCAGGTCGGCCACGGGCACGATGATGGTGTGCTTAATGGCCGCCGGCGTGAGTGGCAGATCGCCTTCGAGCTCGCCATGGACCTTGTTGTAGTGCCGGTGGATGGTCAGGAACATGCCAATGATGATTGGGATCAACAGGCAGACGATCCAGGCGCCGTACAGGAACTTGGTGGCGATGATCACCGCCAGCACCAGGCCGGTCGCGCAGGCGCCCACCGCGTTGACGACCCAGCTCGTCTGCCAGCCCGGCTCTTTGCGGGTCAGCCAGCGGCGCACCATGCTCGACTGCGAGAGCGTGAATGCCGAGAACACGCCCACCGCGTACAGCGGGATGAGCGCGTCGGTCTGGGCATCGAACGCCCACAGCAGAATGGCCGACAGCACGCCCAGGGTGATGATGCCGGTGGAATATGCCAGGCGCTCGCCGCGCTGGCCGTACTGGTGCGGCATGAAGCCGTCGCGGGCCAGGAAGTAGGACAACCTCGGGAAGTCAGAGAAGCTGGTGTTGGCGGCCAGGACCAGGATCAGCGCTGTGGCCGCCTGGATGATGTAGTACATCGGCCCCAGTCCGAACACGTCCTTGGCAATGAGCGACAGCACCGTCTCATAGCCAGCCGCGGCGGGGTCTTCCGGCAGGATGCCCAGGAAGTGGGCCAGCAGCGTAATGCCGGTGAACATGGTGGCCAAGATGGCCACCATCCACAGCAGGGTGGTGCGAGCATTGGGCGCCTGGGGCTCCTTGAAGGCCGGCACGCCGTCGGAGATGGCCTCCACGCCCGTCATAGCCGAGCAGCCGGAGGCGAATGCTCGCAGGATCAGGAAGATGCTCAGGCTTTCGATTGCGGCCGGCACCTGGCCTTCGGCGGCTGGATGGATGCCGACGGTAGCCAGCTTGACGAAGCCCACGATGATCAAGGCAAGCATGCTCAAGATGAAGACGTAGGTCGGGACGGCGAAGATGTTGCCGGATTCGCGGATGCCGCGCAGGTTCGCGATGGTGATAAAAGCAATGAAGAACAGGCCGATGCCGACGGTGTAAGGCTGCAG